>JAZNJV010000001.1:0-4558 GCA_045578225.1 Clostridia bacterium
TTCGCGGCATCGAAAAGGTAGAAGGAACAGATGCATTTGCGCCTTCCGAAACCTTAAAGGTGCAAACGATTTACGGCGAACGCGAGGTTAAGTATACCGACGTTATGCTCGAGCGTTGCCACGTTTGCAAAGGTAAAGAGCATAAGATTTATGACGAAATCATCGGCGAAAGCCGCGACACCGCCGACCGCGACCGCATGGAGCGCGTACGCGAGATTGAAGCGATGTCCCCGGCCGAAAAATTCGCCTTTTTCCAGAGCGAGCTTTCCCGCTGCATCCGCTGCAACGCTTGCCGCAATGTATGCCCTGCTTGCAGCTGCAGAAAGTGCGTGTTTGACAGTACAAAGTTTGACAGCGCACAGAAAGCAAACGCCGATTCCTTTGAAGAAAAAATGTTCCACGTCATCCGTGCATTCCACGTGGCCGGCCGTTGTACCGACTGTGGCGAATGTAGCCGCGTATGCCCCCAGAACATTCCGCTTCATCTTTTCAACCGCAAGCTCATCAGCGATATGAACGAGTTTTACGGTGCATATCAAGCAGGGGAAGACGCAGAAACCGTGGGACCGCTCACCGCATTTTGTGAGGGCGACATTGAACCCTCTGAAGCCAGAGAAAGGAGATAGCCGCATGAAAAAGATTGAAAAAGCAAAACTTCCCGAGCTTTTCGCCGCTATTTCCGAGGAAGCAAGTCTGATTCTTCCCGTAAAGGAAGGCAGCGAAACAAACTTCGGTCTCTGGAGCCAAGAGGCGGAAGTAGATTTAGACACACTCAAAACCGTGAAATCGGCAAAGGACGCTTTCTTCCCGCAGTGCGAAACGCTCTACACCTGCCATAAGGAAGATGGGCACCTTAGCATCACGCCGGGCGAGAGAATGGACGAAAACTTTGTGCTTTTCGGTGTGCGCGCGTGTGACGCCAAAGGATTTGCGGTTCTGGACCGCGTATTTCTCACGGACCCTGTAGACTCCTTCTATAAAGCCAGAAGAGAGCACGGCACGGTGGTTGCTATGGCTTGCACAAGACCCGAAGAAACTTGCTTTTGTCAGACGTTTGGGATTGACAGTGCCGAGCCCGGTGCCGATGTCGATACGATTTTTGTAGGCGACACCCTCTACTGGAAGGCAAACACCGAAAAGGGTGAAGCGCTCACATCTCGTCTTTCCGCACTTTTTGAGGACGCAGATGCGGCAGATGTGCAGGAAACAAAAGAAGAAATCCGCGCCATTATGAAGAAGCTCCCGTATGCCGACCTTACGACGGACGGCTGGGGCGGCGATGCGGAAAAAGAAAAGTTCGATTCTCCCCTTTGGGAAGAACTGTATAAGCCGTGCCTTGCGTGCGGTACCTGCACCTTTGTGTGCCCCACCTGCCAGTGCTATGATATTAAGGACTATACGACTGGAAACGGTGTACAGCGCTATCGCTGCTGGGATTCCTGCATGTATTCCGACTTTACCATGATGGCACACGGCAATAACCGTACGAGCCAGATGCAACGCTATCGTCAGCGCTTTATGCATAAGCTTGTGTACTATCCGAAGAATAATGACGGCATGTTCTCCTGCGTAGGCTGTGGCCGATGCGTAGAGAAGTGCCCGCAAGGTTTGAATATTGCAAAAGTAATGCGAGCGTTTTCGAAGAAGGAGGGTAAGTAAAATGTGTGAATGCAATTGCCATGAAAACTATACAGAAGACACGCTTATCCCGAAGGTAGGTATTATTACCGATATCCGCACCGAAACGCCGGACGTAAAAACCTTCCGCGTAAATGCGCCTGAGGGCGGTAAGCTTTTTGAGCATATGCCGGGGCAGTGCGCCATGCTTTGCGCACCGGGCGTATCGGAAGCGATGTTTTCTATCACCTCTTCACCCACAAACCGCGAATTCCAGGAATTCAGCATTAAAAAGTGCGGTGAGCTTACGGACTATCTCCATAGCCTTGAGGTGGGTGACGAAATTACCGTACGCGGGCCGTACGGCAACCATTTCCCTGTAGAAACAGAACTGAAAGGCAAAAACCTTCTGTTTATCGCAGGCGGTATCGGTCTTGCACCGCTCCGCTCCGTTATCAACTATGTTCTCGATAACCGCGAAAATTACGGCACGGTAGATATTCTCTATGGTTCCCGTTCTTCCGCAGATTTAGTACAGCTTAAGGAAATTCGCGAGGTTTGGGAAAAGACAGAGGGCGTAAACGTATATCTCACCATCGACCGTGAAGAGGAAGGCTGGGACGGCCACGTAGGCTTCGTACCGGCATACCTTAAAGAAATCGGATTTTCCACGGATAAGACGGCGCTACTTTGCGGTCCCCCCATTATGATTAAATTCGTGCTTGCGGCACTTATGGAAATGGGCTTTTCCAAAGAGCAGGTATATACCACACTCGAGCTTCGTATGAAGTGCGGCGTCGGCAAGTGCGGCAGATGCAATATCGGTTCTAAATACGTCTGCAAGGACGGGCCGGTATTCCGCTGCGACGAAATCGACGAAATGCCAAACGAGTATTAAGAGAGGAGCGAAAAAGAGATGGAAAAAATGGTTAACGTATACTTTTTCGGAAAAAAATACAGTGTACCCGCAGACCTTACGATTATGACGGCTATGGAATATGCCGGCTACACCTTAAAAAGAGGCTGCGGTTGCCGTCACGGTTTTTGCGGCGCCTGCGCCACAATTTACCGCATTAAGGGTAAAAATGAACTGAAAACATGTCTGGCTTGCCAGACGCAGGTGGAAGAGGGCATGTACATTGCAAGCATCCCGTTCTTCCCGACAGATAAGAGAACGTACGATATCGGCGAAGTACGTCCTGACCAGCGCGTGATGATGGAGCTGTACCCCGAAATTTACAGCTGCATCGGCTGTAATGCCTGTACAAAGGCCTGTACACAGAGTTTAAATGTTATGCAGTACATCGCATACGCACAGCGCGGTGAATTTGAAAAGTGCGCAGAGGAATCGTTTGACTGCGTAGGCTGTGGCTGCTGCAGCGTTCGCTGCCCGGCCGGTATCTCCCACCCGATGGTAGGTCTTCTGGCTCGCCGTCTTGTAGGCAAATACATCGCCCCCGAGGCCGAACACCTCAAAAACCGTGTAGACGAAATCAACCACGGCGAACACGACGCACTGATTGAACAGATTATGCAGAAACCGATTTCGGAAATGCAGGAACTGTATAACAGCAGAGAGATTGAGAAGTAGGAGGGAGAAAGGTTATGTTTACAGCTGAAATGCTTGAATCTATCAAAAAGGTAGAAGCAACAAGAGCGGAGCGCATGAAAACCGAGCCGAGAAGAATGACGGCTGAGGAAAAAGATGAGCTTCTGCGCGCCTATCACCCGGACTACCGTGCTGACGGGTTTGATGAAATTTTAGTCGGCCCCAATAAGGGCGAAAAGGCCCCGAAGGAGCTTGCAGGTCTTCTGCATTCCAATAGCCGTATTTTAGGCGCAGAAATTGATTTAAATAAAGTGGATTATGACGTAGACGTTCTCGTTATCGGTGGCGGCGGCGCAGGCTCTTCTGCGGCGATTGAAGCACACGAAGCAGGCGCAAACGTTATGATTGTTACAAAGCTTCGCATCGGCGATGCAAATACTATGATGGCAGAAGGCGGCATTCAGGCGGCCGATAAGGAAAATGACTCTCCCGCACAGCATTATCTCGATGCTTTTGGCGGCGGCCACTTTGCGGCACGTCCCGAGCTTCTTCGCCGTCTCGTTATGGAAGCACCCGATGCTATCCGTTGGCTCAATGACCTCGGCGTTATGTTTGATAAGGATGCAGACGGACGCATGGTCACCACCCACGGCGGCGGCACCTCGAGAAAGAGAATGCACGCCTGTAAGGACTATTCCGGTGCAGAAATCATGCGCACCCTGCGCGACGAAGTTATAAACCGCGGAATTCCGGTAGTGGAATTTACTTCCGCAGTAGAACTTATTAAGGACGATAAGGGTCAGGTAGCCGGTGCTGTTCTTATGAACATGGAAACGGAGGATTACCTCGTAGCACGCGCCAAAACAGTTGTAATTGCAACCGGTGGTGCAGGCCGTCTCCATTATCAGAACTTCCCCACCTCGAACCATTACGGCGCCACGGCTGATGGTCTCATCCTCGGCTACCGCGCAGGCGCACCGCTTCTTTACCAGGATACGATTCAGTATCACCCGACGGGTGTTGCGTATCCTTCCCAGATTTTCGGTGCTCTCGTTACCGAAAAGGTACGTTCCCTTGGTGCAATGCTTGTAAACCGTGACGGTGAAGCGTATGCCCATCCGCTCGAAACGCGTGACGTTTCCGCCTCCGCGATTATCCGCGAATGCGCGAGTGGAAAAGGCGTAGAAACACCTTTAGGCAGCGGCGTTTGGCTCGATACCCCGATGATTGAAATTCTCGGCGGCGAAGGTACAATCGAAAAGCGTATTCCGGCGATGATGCGCATGTATCTGAATTACGGCATCGATATGCGCAAAGTACCGATTCTTGTGTACCCCACACTCCATTATCAAAACGGCGGTCTTGAAATCGGCGGCGAAGGCTATACGAAAG
>JAZNJV010000002.1:0-15265 GCA_045578225.1 Clostridia bacterium
CATGGCTACGATCCGACTTCATTTGGCGAAAGGCGTACATTTATAGGCATTAGAAGCATCTGGCTGTCAATGCCTTTGCCCGCGAGACCTTCTAAAAGTGCATTATACAAAATACGCTCGTGTGCGGCGTGCTGGTCAACAAGCAACAGCTTCCCGTCCGCTTCAGCCACGATGTACGTATCAAACGCCTGCCCTAAAATACGTACAAACGGTTCCTTTTCAAGGACAGGTTCGGGGACCTGTTCTACCTCTACCTTCGGGGCCTGTTCTCTTGGCAGCGGTACTTCTACTGAAATTTCCGGCTCTGTTCGTGCTTCAAAATGCGGTTTATCTTCTTTCGGCGCGGGGACGGGCGGTGCCGTAAAGGTTACGCTTTTCGGCGGTTCCTTCTTCTCAGGCGGTGCCGCTACCGGCTCTTTGTAGGAGGACGTTCGCGTTATCACGGGTGCCGCAGGCGGCAACACCTCCGTCTGCTCGGCACGCGGCGCGGGTACCTCCTTCTGCGGTTTTGCTTCCACATGCAAGGTTCTTGTATCGCGAATTGCGTACAGCGCATTTTTTGCGCCCCAATAAATAACATCAAAAACCGGTTTGTCATTCGCAAACTTAATTTCCGCCTTTGACGGATGCACATTGACGTCGCAAAGTGCCGGATCCATATTGATATGGAGGACCGCCACGGGGAACCGCCCCGTCATCACCTGCCCGCGGTATGCCTCCGAAAGTGCCACATAGAAACTTTTATGCATAACGCTTCGTCCATTTACGAAGAAAATCTGGAAGGTGCGGTTTGGTCTTGTAAGTTCGCTTTTGCCAATAAGGCCTGAAATCTGAAGGCCATCCTGCGTATAGGAGACCGGTAGCATCGCCTCCGCATACTCGCGCCCAAAAAGTGCCGCAACGGTATTTAGAAGCTCTCCGTCGCCGGGTGTGAAGAAAAGGTCCTTGCCGTTTGCGATAAAGCGAAAGGAAATATCCGGACGCGCGAGGGCAATCTTTCTTACAATCTCTTCTGCATAGCCTGCCTCGACGCTATCTTTCTTTAAAAATTTCATGCGTGCAGGGGTGTTAAAAAACAAATCGCGAACGATGACACTTGTGCCGTCAGGACATCCGCAAGGCTCAACCACAGGCTCCCCGCCGCCGCGCACGACGGCACGTGTGCCCATTTCATCTTCACGCCGCTTTGTGATAATCTCCACCTCGCCTACAGCCGCAATGCTATAAAGCGCCTCACCGCGAAAGCCGAGCGTGGCAATGCTTTCAAGGTCTTCCCCGCTTTCAATCTTACTCGTAGCATGGCGCAGGAAGGCAGTGGGTACGTCTTCTTCCGCCATACCTCTTCCGTTATCGGTAACACGCATATATGTAATACCACCGCGGCGAAGCTCTACGGTAATGTGCGTAGCAAGCGCGTCGATGGCGTTTTCCACTACTTCTTTTATAACAGAAGCCGGACGCTCTACAACCTCTCCGGCTGCAATCAGCGCCGCAACCTCGGGTGCCAGTTTTTTGATTTCGGCCATAGTCTTTCCTCGCTTTACTTTCGTTTACATCCTAGGATGCTTGTAGAACAAAAAGGCAAATGAGTTTTCATTTGCCTTTTTGTTCCAGCGGATTACTCTGCCTCGTCTTGTTCCAGAAGCGTTTCTTCGTACTTACGAAGAATTGCATTCTGAAGCAATTCGCGCATTTCGGCATTGATAGGGTGCGCAATGTCCTTAAAAACGCCTTCGGGCGTTTTTCTGCTGGGCATTGCTATGAACAGCTTTTCTTGACCTTCAATTACTTTGATGTCATGGATTACGATAGCGTTATCGAAGGTTACAGAAACAACCGCCTTCATTTTGCCCTCTGCCGTCATCCGCCTTACGCGGATATCCGTGATGTCCATGAATGCATCTCCTCCCATATGTGTAGGTCAGAAGCGTTTCTAACCCCTTTTACATTCTATTTTATCAAATAAAAAATAAAATTTCAACAAAAATTACAAAATTGTTGTATTTTTTTTATTTTTTAGTGTATAATATATATAATTGTATATTTCATTAAGGAAAGGACAACATCGAAATGGCATTTTCATTATCTTCCCTCACTGAAGGCGCTCTTATACATTTTATTGGGATTGGCGGCATCAGCATGAGTGGACTTGCGGATATACTCATTGACCGCGGCTTTCGCGTGAGCGGCTCTGACGTTCGCGAAACGCATATTACGGAGCATCTTCGTGCGCGTGGCGCTACCATATACATAGGACAGCGTGCGGAGAATATCCAGTCCCCCGATGCTGTAGTATATTCAGCGGCGATAAAGCCGGACAACGAAGAACTTTGTGCAGCGCAACGAAGCGGTGCACCGGTATTTGATCGCGCAACCCTTATGGGCGCTATTATGAAGCTCTATAAGTACCCTGTGGCAATTTCGGGTACGCACGGCAAAACCACCACCACCTCTATGATGACGCATATTGCGCTCGCCGCAGAGCTTGACCCCACTATTTCCCTCGGCGGAGAGCTCGCGGCTATCGGCGGCAATATCCGTGTTGGAAGGGGTGAGCATTTTATTTGCGAAGCTTGCGAATACCACCAAAGCTTCCTGCGCTTTTTCCCGCTTGTAAGTATTATTTTAAATGTGGAGGAAGACCATCTCGATTACTTTAGAGATCTTTCGCACATTATTGAGACCTTCCGCGCGCTTGCGGATTTGACGCCTAAAGAGGGCGCTGTCATCATAAATGCGGATGACGAAAATACCTGCGCTGCCGTTCGGGAAAGCCATGCGCGCATTATCACCTGCTCGATACACGCAAAAGAAGCCGACTATCGCGCGGTGGATATCGGGACGGATGAGACAGGCTTCCCCTCGTTCACCGTAGAGGAACAAGGCCTATCTTTAGGGCGCATCACGCTTTCGGTTTTTGGCATGCACAATGTTTCAAACGCGCTTTGCACCGTTGCCGCCGCCCGTTTTCTTGGAATCTCTTTTGATGCGATTCAGAAGGGTCTTGCAAATTTCACGGGCGTAGGTCGTCGGTTTGAAATCAAAGGCACGAAAGATGGCGTGACGGTAATAGATGACTACGCACACCACCCCACGGAAATTGCTGCTACCCTTCGTGTGGCGAAGGAAACGACAAAAGGGCGCGTATGGTGCATTTTTCAGCCGCACACATATACGAGAACCAAAACACTTTTTGATGAATTTAAAACAGTATTTTCGAACACAGGCGTACTCATTTTAGACATTTATGCCGCCCGTGAAAAAGATACGGGACTTGTAAGCGCGAGAGAACTCGCGGATGCAACGCCGGGTGCCGTACACCTCCCCTCTTTTGAAGCTTGCACCGCATACCTTCGCGAAAATGCTAGGGAAGGCGACATGATTTTGACAATGGGTGCCGGTGATGTATACCGCATTGGCGAAATGTTTTTAGAAAAATAAAAACAAATAAGAAATAGGCTTTAGCAAATTGCTAAAGCCTATTTTCTTTATTTATCCGGCATTTGCATAATGCCAAACTCGTCTTTAAGCCAAAGGAGAACCTCTGTGTCGAGGGAGGCCAGACCTAAATTGAACTGGCCCTTCAAAGTTGTATCATTTCGAATGGTGTTGTAAAGGCCCTTCGCAGTATTTACCTGCGATTTGATTGCGGGGGTTGTAAGCATAAACTGCCTGTCAATAATGGCCTTATCTTCGTACGTCAACACATCTATAATGCAGTTATAAATTGTCGTAATGAGCTGGTACGGCTCGACTCCGGAAAACTCATTTAAATTTGCTTTTATATCGTCGCGAACGAACTTGAGCTTTTTAACCATCTCAGCATTTTCCTGCTTATAGTTCGGCGTAGGTGTGGGTTTCGGGGTTGCAGTGGGAGATGCCGTAGGCTTCGCCGTGGCTGTGGGTTTTACTGTAGCTGTAGGTTTCGGCGAGGCCGTCGGTTTCGCAGTGGCTGTTGCTGTGGGTTTCGGCGATGTCGAAGGCGATGCCGTAGGCTTCGGGCTCACGGTTGCGGAAGCCGTAGGTGTGGGAGATGCAGATGTCGAGGGCGCAGGAGACGCCGTGGGGGAAGCTGTGGGAGCGGGTGTGGTGGTCGCTATGGTGCCGCCACCTCCGCCGCCAGCGCCGCCACCTCCACCTCCGCCGCCAGCGCCGCCGGAGCTGGTAGCTGTGGGAGAAGGCGTGGGCACTTCCGGTGCGGTATAGAAATTTGCAAACATCGTGCAAAATTCTGCTCTTGTTATATTCTCGGTTGCGCGAAGCGTGTTCCCTGCTTCAAGCGATATAAACCCGTTTCCTAAAACGGCCTGCACATACGACACTGCCCATTCGGAAACTGTATCGCGAACCTCTGTTTTAATTCCTAAATCAAAGAGACCGGCCGTACGGCACAAGATGGCACATGCCTGTTCTCTTGTTACCATATTCTGCCCTCTGAACGTGCCATCTTCATATCCTACGATATAACCGGCTTTTTTGGCGATGAGTACAAAATCGTAATACCAATCTTCCTTCACCACATCCGAAAAGCCTGTTGTATCCTTTTCAAAATATCCAAAGATGGCATTCACAATCTTGGAAAGCTCTGCACGCGTGATCGGTGCATTTGGACGAAATGTCCCATCGCCGTACCCAAGCAGAATACCGGCATCGGCAAGTTTGTAAATCGCCGCGCCTTGTGTGGTTGTCTTATCTACATCGGTAAACACAATGGGGGTTTTCGCCCCTGTTGTGCCCTTAGATAATTCCGTTGCAGAAACAGATGCAAAAATTGTGAAAATGAGTAAGGCAATCGCTACAATGACAGCGCTGCTGCGTGACGGTTTCATCCTATTTCCTCCTCTTATCTGGACAAAATCGCCACGGCCACCCGGCCGTGGCGAATTCGTATATTAGAATTCAAGTTTTCTTGTGATGCGGAGCGTTACACCTGCAACAGAGAATTCGTAATCATCTTTCGTTGCAATATCGGTTTTTGTTGCCTCTACACGGAAGGGTTCAATGCCTTCCTGTGCAACGATGCAGAGAAGATCATATACAGAATCTACAATGCCGGTAACTCTGCCGGAGTTTTTGATTTCATCGAGACGATCTGCAAGCGAACCAAATCTGCCGTTTCCTTTAAAGAGTTCACCGATAGAAGTGCTTTCGAATTTATCTACAGCTGCACGGAGCTTGCCGGAATCAATGAGTTCCTGCAGTTTTGCCTTCGCGCTATCGTCATACTGATAGAACAGTTCATACAGCGAGTCTATCGTGATAACCGGTTCTTCCTGTCCTACGAGCCAATCCGCAAGCTTCTGTACCTTTTCATTGTTTTCCAGATCGCCGGATGTAATAAGATCATCCACGCTGGAGCCGAGGTAACGGGCTACGAGACCTTGCAGTTTTGTCTGGTATTTATCGAGCAAATCGCTAATCTGTTTTACCTGCGAAACGAGAGAGTCTACACGGTTCGGGAGACTTCCGTCAGCCTCAAAAGCTTCAGCAAGTTCACGAAGACGAGCATATGCGTATTCTCCCTTTTCAAAGAGTGCCGTGTACACAGCTGCAAATTCTGCCGGTGTTACGTTGCCGTCATCACCGTACCAGCAAAGGGCATCGTCACCAACGAGCAGCAGCATGTAGAAGTAATCGTAGTAGTCCAGAACATCCTTCACCGTATAGCCTGTGAGCGTTTCGCTACGAAGCGCAGAATTGTAGGTCAAAAGACTTTCTACAACATTGTGTTCCTCTACTAAATATTTGAGGTACTTATTTCCGTCATACGGAACGCCAAAGCCTTCGATTTTGTCAACTACCTTCGGCACGGCCTTCTCGTAAATGGGAACGAGAATTTCGTTAATGACATCCACGGTCCAAGTCAAATACGAGGTATACTTTTCTGCCTGATGTGTGCTCTTCACGCGGGCGATTGCCGCATCGAGCCCATCGCAGTACGCATCACGGATTTCAATGAAGTATCCGTTTACGCGCGCTTTCCCGAGAATGTTAATCATTTTATCGAGGAGCGCATTATTTGTCTGGGCAAGAGCCTCATCCAAAGTGAGTTTGCGAATAGCGCCGGCGATGGTGATTGCTTCCGAAAGGTTGCCCGCGTTAATTTCATACTCTTTCTTCGAGACAACTTTTTCCACCAATGTGTCATACTCCACAGTGGCTTTAATCTTGGCGTATGCCATATCCGCAAATTCGGTTCTCTGCTGCGGCGTAAGGCCATCCAGGTATGCGTTTACAAGAGCTTCGTCTACTGTACCGGGAATACCGAGCAGTGCAGCAATCTCCGAAACGTTAATCATATGGAAGAGTTCATCTCGTTCCGCCGGAGTATTTACAACGTCACGAACATGCTGCTTCGCCATCTTATCTACCGTTTCCTCTTTTACAAAAGTGGAAATCGGTAAGGATATCTTGGAAACCTTGATATTCATATTCTCATCGATAAGGCCTGCCTTAGAAAGCTTTTCAATGAGTTTTGCCTTCATCTCGTCATAACGCGGGATCATGTCAAGGCTAATGGCCTTCTCAAGCTGCTGTCTGCCGGCCTTGGCCATGTCCTTTACGGAATCCATCGCACGCGTGCTTGCATTGTAATATGCCGCTACGCGAAGCGGTTCCGGTATGTCGCGGATAACGGCCGTGATCGAGAGGCTATCCAGAAGAATGTAAACATTTGTGTCTTTTGTAATAACAACTTCTGTTGTGAAGGGCACGAGCGTGTTTGTGTCGTCTACATACCAAAGCGATGCCTGTGTCGTGTGCGTATATTCGTTGCCCGCGTATACGGAGGCGAGGCTCTCGGTTTCGGCATAACCCTTCTTATAATACTGCGTCATATCCGGAAGGTCAGCCGCCGAAAGCGTGCCGCCCACATACGTACCGGATGTTTTCACATTCAAAACTGTGTTATAGCCGCGGAAGAAGTTAACAGTTACCGGGGGCTTCGGTACGAGATGCGGATACAAATGGAGCACAAGCGGCGTGTCATCTGTAACTTGGAAGCCTGCGAAATCTGTGTTATCCGCGAGACGCCAGCCGCCCATCACCATGGAAGGATCCGTAACGACTACCTTATCAAAGGCCGCAAGCGGTGTTGTGTCGGCATTTAAAATTGTGTACTTTGTTTCCGGCGTATACCCGTCTTTGAAAGTGGCGTGGTATACAACTTCGTATTCAATCACTTCAAAGTCCGCATATACATCAACCAATGTGCCCATGCCGGCTGCAACTGCGAGCGTAGCGTCATACGGCACATATGTTACGGTGCCGCCGCTTTCTACGCGCTTAAACCAGCCGAGGAATTTATAACCCGTGCGGTGCACCGTATTCAGCGCGGGGAATACGTACGGCGCTTCCACATCGAATGCTGTGCTCGGCGTGCCACCGACAAAGTCGGTAAAGGCAGAACCATCCTTATTCTTGAAGGCAACCGCGTACGGAATCTTTTCCCAAACGGCCTTCAGCGTAATGCCGTCTGTCACGGTTAAATCTTGTGTAACTGCGAGAGCAGAAACATCTGTGCCGTCGAGTTTTTTCCAGCCTACAAGACGCCAACCAAGTCTTTCCACGTTCTCATCTTTCGGAAGAAGTGTGGTGGCCTGATTTAAAATGGTAAAGCTTGTGGGTGCTGCAAAACCGGCCTTGTAATATACAAACGGCGTGGTGCCGTCAGCATCTACAAAGTGAATCGGATATTCATTTAAAGAATAATTCGAATATACCTTCATACCAGAAGTGAGTACCGTGCCTGCAGGAACAGCCGTTCCATTGTCATATTTCCAGTTAAAGGTGTAACCGAGATTTTCGGTATACGTAAGGCTTTCAATCGTGCTTCCCTTAGCCACTTTTTTGGCGACATCGTCGACATAAATGGTAATCGGGCCATCAATCCAAACTGCTTTTAAAGTAAGGCCTTCGGAAACGGTTAAATCTGCCGTGACCGCTAGGCTTGTCACGTCTTGGCCTGTCAAAGTCTTCCAGCCGGCAAGCGCAAAGCCGTCTCTTTCGATATTTTCATCTTTCGGAAGAACAATCGTGCTTTGGTTTTCTACCGTAAAGCTTGTGGGGGCTACGTACCCTGTCTTATAATAGGCAAACGGGGTTGTACCGTCTGCATCTACAAAATGAAGCGGATATACATTCAGCACATAATTTGTCAAGACCTTCATGCCATCTACAAGCTCTGTACCCGCTAAGACCGGATCGCCGTTTTCGTATTTCCAGCTAAAGGTATACCCCAGTCTTTCCGTGTACGTAAGGCTTTCAATCTTACTGCCTGCAGAAACTGTTTTCTGTACACCGTCTACATAAATCGTAATGTTTGTAACGCCAGGTCTTGCGCTACCGCCGCCGGAAGTACCCGGTCTTACCAAGAAGGTTGCACGTGTATTTTCTACAAGGCCCTTAAAAACAGCTTCATCACGGTAGTTTTTAAACGGTGTAACACCATTTACGTTGTTTACCACCACGTTTTCGCCGAGCGTTGTATCTTTAATCGTGATCGTACCGCCACGAGCCAAGAGGCGCTTTTCCACCTTGATGCCATTTAAAAGAACCGCTTTGTCCATAACGCCGTCGCCCAAAACCAGGTCACTCGTGACTGTAAGGCCTTCAAGCGTTACATCGCCGGTGCGAAGCACGACAATGCCTTCTAAATTCTCTTTATATGTACCTTCTTTGGTGATGTAGGTACGGATGGCATTGTGCATAAACTGTGCAAATTCCTCGCGGGTAATGTTGGCACCGGGGTGTACGTTGCCGAGCGTATCGCCATTTACGTATCCGCGCTGTACCAAAGCGGCCATGCCTGCCTTTGCCCAATCGGAAATATTTGCCCCATCATGGAATTTGGAAAGGACGCTGTGATCCTGGCTTTCTAAAACCAGAACACGGGAAACCGCCGTAAACACTTCTTCTCTTGTAATGTTCTGATTGGGGTTCATGCGAGAGGCACTTACACCCTGCATAGCACCCATTTTAACAACCTTTGCAATGTAGTCGTAATACCAATCAGAAGCAGCTACATCGGAATAGCCGGAAATATCAGCACGCGTTTCGGCGCCAAAGGCGCGAACCAAAATCGCGGCGAATTCTGCTCTTGTGAGCTTACCGTTCGGCCGAATTTCACCATTTTCATATCCGTTTAAGAGACCATTATCGACGGCTGCCGTCATCGCCTCTTTCGACCAGCCGGTCGGTAAGTCTGTAAACGTTGCCGCCATGACAAGGTTTGCGGGGACGAGTGATAACAGAAGTACAGCCGCTACCACCAAGCTAATAAGTTTTTTCATCGTTTTCTCCCTTCCTAATCCATATATCTATTGATAAAATAGGCTTTCTTTGCTTTCTTCTCGTTCAAATAGGCACTTTCGAGTTTGTCTACGATGCTCTCATCCTGCCCACTCTTTTGTACGGCCTCCCGTACTTCTGCGAGAATGCTGTATACCGCCGCATCGCACTCGTTTTCCCATGCGGCCACCTGTGAGAGATACTGGTTTAAAAGCCGCTGCTTTGCACCCTTTTTCTCCTCAGGCGTCATAGCCTTATATAACCCTCGCACATGCGCCTCAACTGCATTGAGCTTTCCAAGATATTTATTCTTTTGCACATACAGCTTCGCAATGGCCGCGGAAACTGCCTGATCCGCTTCGCTGTTTTGGGGCGTTTCTGTTGCAGTTGGCGTTGGTGCCGGCGTCGCCGTTGGCGGCTCTTCCGGTTTTGGCTCTTTCGGCGCTGTGATTTTTTCTGCCAGCTCATCCTCCGTAATGGTTCCGGTCTCAAGAGCTTCCAGTTCTTCCTGCGTAGGCTCGCGCACGATAATGCCGCCTTTTTCATCTATATACTTTTGCAAATCTGCTTTATCTTTTTCCAGCCTCCGGTCTATATCCTCCTGCGAATAGCGAAGGGCATCGAAAAACGCTTCGATGCTGTTGCGGTTTTTATACGCAATCCCTGCAAGGACCAGAAGAATAACCAGCAAAACACAAAGTACAATCTTCAGACTTTTTTTCATAGTTTGCTCCTTTCGGGGTATACCCCTCCAGTGTTTATAGCTATTCTAATATATTATACAAGGTTTTCGCAAAAAAGTCAAGAATATTTAGCGGTATTTTCCCAATCTGTTTCTTGGAGAACCTACGCCCTATCTTCGCGGGTATCGTTTCTCCTGTTTTCGTCCAACCGGGAGATATCTTTTATACAGATTTCTCCGTTTTTTACGCCAATATTCTCTTTCTTCCTTATCGCTACGATGTATCTCCATCGTAATATAATCCCATTCCTTTTTGTACGGCACCCAAACCATGCCATACAAAAGCATGCCTATGCTCAAAATAGCAAATACTGCGATTAGTAAAAAAAATCGTGTGTCTTCTCTCATCTTTCCCTCCGTTGTCAAACAAATGTAGCGTACTGTAAGCTGTTTATTTTAGTATAGCAAAAATTCCGCTCCTTTTCAATGGGCATGATGCCGTATTACAGAGCCTTCCCCCTTCCTTTTTTATGCCATACTACAAAAAACGGCAGCATTACAATGCTGCCGTTTTGTATGTGTTAATCCGTGAGATTATCGAAATACCCTTGTACCAGAACAATCGGCGTACCCTTATCGCCGGAGCCGCTTGTAAGGTCACACAGAGAACCGATAAGGTCCGTAAGGCGACGCGGTGTGGTGCCCTGCGAAGCCATGCTACCTACAAGGTCACCATCCTTTTCGCGAATGGCGGACTCAATTGCCTCCTGCAGTGCTTCGCCAGAAAGATTGGCGAAATCATTATCTGCAAGGTATTTCAGCTTCAATTCGTTTGGAGTACCTTCGAGGCCTTTTGTATAGGCCGGGGAAACTACCGGGTCAGCAAGCTCCCAGATTTTTCCCACCGGGTCACGAAAAGCACCGTCCCCATACACCATAACCTCGATTCGTTTACCACATGCGGCGTACAGTTTTTCCTGAATCGTATTTACAAGTTCAAAACATTCCTGCGGGAAAAGCTTTACAGCATCTTCCGTGGATTTATTGGACCCTAAAAGGCCGTACTTTGCGTTAAAGCCGCTGCCGTCTACCGACGCGGTCATAATATCATCAAGCCCCATTACACATTTCGCGCCGGCCGCCATCAAAATCCGTTTCGTGCGTGCGCGAGTGTGAATGTCGCAATTCAAAACTGTATCTGTATATCGCAAAATCACGCGCGGATCATTTGCGAGAATGATTTCCACATCCGCACCACATTCGCGAATTAAATCTCCATAATAACGAACGTAATCGACACCTGTAAAAGGATGCAGGTTTTCGCCGAAAAGCTCTCTGTATTTTTCTTCCGTTAACACATCGGAATACGGATTGATGCCGGCTTCATCGAGCTGATCGAGAGAAACGAGAGCATTCCCCACCTCGTCACTCGGGTAGTTTAACATAAGCACAATCTTTTTGGCGCCTTTTGCAATACCGCGCAGGCAAATAGCAAAACGGTTGCGGCTGAGAATCGGGAAAATAACACCAATCGTTTCGCCGCCAAGCTTGGCCTTTACATCTTTGGCAATGGCTTCTACAGAAGCATAATTTCCCTGTGCGCGCGCAACGACAGATTCGGTTACAGCCACAACATCACGGTCACGAAGGGCAAAGCCTTCTGCCTCGGCAGCTTCTAAAACACTGTTTGCTACAATGGATGCAATATCATCCCCCTCGCGGATAATCGGGCAACGTACGCCTCTGGATACTGTACCAATTTTTCTTTCCATAAAAAATCCTCCCAGCTTCTTGACTTTTATGTCCATGCTTATTATAATACAAATATAGTCATTAGTAAAATAGATAAATCTTACTACTGTGATAAGGAGAACTTATAATGAAAACGAAACTGGATTACTACCGTATTTTCTATGAAACGGCACGTTTCGCCTCGTTTTCGAAGGCGGCCGAACATTTATATATTTCGCAGTCTGCCATTTCGCAGTGCATCCGGCAGCTCGAGCAGGATTTACACACACAGCTTTTTGTGCGCTCAAGGCGTGGTGTGACGCTGACCACCGAAGGCATGCTTCTCTTTGAAAAAATAGAAAGCGCCATGGGCGCCATCGAGCAGGGCGAAACACTCCTAGCTCGGCGCCAGCATCTCGAAAGCGGCTCTCTTGTGATTGCCGCGGGTGATACCATCACGAGCCATTACCTTCTCCCCTATCTTGAAAAATTTCACGCTGCGCACCCCGGCATTCGCATTGAAATGGCGAACTCCTATTCCTCCCACATGCTGCAGCTTGTAAAAGACGGCACGGCCGAGCTTGCTTTCGTAAATCTTCCGGCTGCGGATGAGGCACTTTGTATTACCCCTTGCCTTGAAATTCACGATATTTTTGTTTGCGGTGCAGAATACGACGCAAAGAAAAGCTACACCTGGGAGGAAATTGCAAAAGAACCTCTTATTTTACTTGAAACGCATTCTTCCTCCCGTCGATATCTAGACCATGCTTTCTCTCTTCGGCATATACCGCTCACGCCGCAAATTGAGGTGGCTGCGCACGAGCTTCTCCTCCGTTTTGCCTCGATTCATTTAGGCGTTGCGTGCGTGGTTGCGGAATTTGCAAAAGAAAACATAGAGCGAGGCCTTGTGCGCCCCTTACCGCTTACGCCGCCCCTCGCGCCACGTCATATCGGCTATGCACACCTTCGAAACACACCGCTTTCTCCTGCAGCAAAGGCATTTTTAAAGCTTATTGAAAAAGCGCCAAACTGAAGTTTGGCGCTTTCTATTATTCTGCTTGCATTTTGCATTGTTTTTTCGGATACACATAAAACAAATACAATGTGCCAAAATAACTACCATCCACGAAATCGGCCAACAGAGAAAAAGCAACTCTATCGTTATAAGTGCAATCCACAAAAGACGCAGGCCGCAAGAGTCTACTTCGTACGCATATTTTTATATGCATCCCCCCACATGTATAACTGCCTTTATTATATTCCCCCCATTTC
Organism: Clostridia bacterium; assembly: GCA_045578225.1. Lineage (GTDB taxonomy): Bacteria > Bacillota > Clostridia > UMGS1883 > UMGS1540 > SIG447. Next base: position 12,974 of record JAZNJV010000002.1, read on the forward strand.
GAAATGCAAGTGAAATCCCGTAAAAGCGCAATGAAAAACAGTGCTTTTGGGGAGACCCTTTGAAAAAAAGACCTTGCGCCGTTTTTTCAAATATGGTAAAATAAATGCATACATGGAAAAGAGGGATAAATATGACAGAAATACGGCTTTGTGAGGCATGCATTCACTGCCTTATCAAGAAATTTACCAAGGAATATCCGGAAGGTGTTGACGAACGCACAAAGCTTTCCTATATACAAGGTGTACTGGCGTGTATCGCACGTGCTGATATAGAAATGAGCGCGCCAGAGATTGTGGCGGAAATACAAAGCCTTCAGGAAAAGCTTTTCGGGCCGCGGAGAGAATATACGGACATCAAGCGACACTTTAATCTTTTACTTCTTTCTATGGAAGAGGCGCTTTGGAAGAAAATTTCCGAAAGTGACCATCCGCTTCTCGCAGCGCTGCAGCATGCGATGATGGGCAATTACATTGATTTTGGCGCTGTGGAAAACGTGACAGAAGAGGCACTTTTGGGGTTCATGCAAGATGCCGAAAACATTGTGCCGGACAAAGCTGTTTTTGAAGCGCTTTTGCGTGATTTGGAAAACGGGAAAAAGCTCATCTACCTTACGGATAACTGTGGCGAAATTGTGCTCGACAAGCTTTTTCTTCGTACGCTCGTGCGCATGTATCCGCATCTTGAAGTAAAAGCAATTGTGCGCGGTTTTCCCGTACTCAATGATGCTACAATGGAAGATGCCGAAATGATAGGTCTTTCGGACGTGGTGCCCGTTTTAGGCAACGGCTCCCCCATTGCCGGCACGTGTCTTGGGAAAATTTCGAAAGAAGCGGCGGCGGAGATTGAAAGTGCCGATCTTATCCTCGCAAAAGGGCAAGGAAATTTTGAAACGCTTCTCCACTCAGGCAAAAATATATATTATATTTTCATGTGCAAATGTCTTTTATTTGCCGAAAGATTTGGCGTGCCGCAGTATACAGGGATGCTCAAAAACGAGCGGCTGATGGCAAAATAATTTCTAAAAGGAGATGACGATATGCAGGAATACACATGTGATGTTTTGATTCTAGGCGGCGGCCCGGCTGGGTACACGGCTGCCCTATATGCAACAAGAGCAGGCCTTTCGGCCATTGTAGTTGAGCGTATGGCTGCAGGCGGGCAAATGGCCATAACACCCGAAATTGATAACTATCCCGGCTTTGACGAAGGTATTTCCGGCTATGAACTCGGCGCAAAGATGCAAAAAGGGGCCGAGCGATTTGGTGCACGCACGGTGACGGGGGAAGTTTTGTCCGTAGAGCTTTCAGGGCGCGAAAAAGTGGCCACACTTCGAGACGGATGCATCACCGCGAAAAGCGTAATTATCGCCACCGGTGCCAGTCCCCGAAAGCTTGGCCTTTCGAATGAGGAGGCGCTTATCGGGCGCGGCGTCAGCTACTGCGCCAGCTGCGACGGCATGTTCTACCGCGATAAAACCGTCGTGATTGTAGGTGGCGGTAACACTGCGGCGGAGGATGCGCTCCTTCTCTCTAAAGTTTGCAAAAAAGTTGTGCTCGTGCACAGACGCGACACGCTTCGCGCCTCCAAGATATACCGCACCGCCCTTGAAAAAGCGGAAAATGTGGAGTTTATCTGGAACAGCACCGTACAAGAATTGTTCGCCGCAGAGCGAATACAGGGTGTGCGCGTACAAAACGTTCTCACGGGCGAAGAACGCGAGGTGTCCTGTGACGGCTTTTTCATCAGCATCGGCCGCACACCGGAAACGGTACTCTTTAAAGATGCGGTAAAGGTAGACGACGGCGGATATATCCTTGCGGATGAAAGCACAAAAACAAATATCCCCGGCGTATTCGCTGCCGGCGATGTACGTACAAAGACGCTACGGCAAATCGTAACCGCGGCAGCAGATGGCGCCGTAGCGGCACATTTTGCCGAAGAATATATTGCTGAAGAATTCGAGGCATAATAAAGCACGTTACAAAAAGGAGTAAGCCACAAGGCTTACTCCTTTTCTTACAAGGGGTTTTATTCAATTTCCTGCTTTTTCGGCATTACGATAGCGGCAATGATATATGCAAGAATGCCGCTTCCGCCAAGAAGGGTAAATGCCACCCATGCAAGGCGAATGACGGTGGGATCAAGATCAAAATACTCCGCGATGCCGCCGCATACGCCGGAAAGCTTCTTTTCTGTGTTCGATTTATAAATTCTCTTTTTCATATGTGTTCTCCTTTCTTCATGGTGTTTTCCTGATTTCTGTACATTACATATTTACAAAACAAAAATTC
>JAZNJV010000003.1:0-3477 GCA_045578225.1 Clostridia bacterium
CGCCGGACCTGTACCAAATCGCACAGGATGCACAGCACACATGGGGAAAGGATGAAACGGGGAAAGACAATCCGGCGCACAAAGATGTAAGGCGATTTGAATACTTTGTTACAAATCTTGTCTACGAAGAAGAAAATGGAAATCAAATCGATGCTTATATGAACATCGATGTCAAGAGAGCAAGCAATGGAGACTATTTTTATTCTTTTGCCATTGAAAAAGGAACTGCCCCACAGACTTTACTTGCTGTGGTAGACGGAGATACTCCGCCAACAGTTCCTAATACTAATATATCACAAACGACAGAAAAAAGTCAAGAAAATGGAGTGGAAATTTTTCCCAACAGCGAAAATTTATTTGCTGAAGGGGAAGCAAACGGCGCAGGAATGCAGGGGAATGCGGATAAAAACGCGCTTTTCCCAAAACATGTGCTTCCAACGGCAGAGGAGATTTTAAGAAGAAACCGTGCGGCGCGTGCTGAAACGGAGACGGAACGGACGGGGATTTTGCACGGCGTTTCGGAAAAGGTGATACAGACGGCGCTGCGGCTTTCGAAAGCGTTCGGCATCGACATTGTATTCTATGAAGATGCAAACGAGAAAAAGCAGGGGTACTACAACCACGAGGACGGGAAAATCTATATTAACAAAAACAACCAGAATATCGTTGCTACGGTGTTCGGGCACGAGATGGTGCACCATATTCAAAAGGCAACAGGATATATTGACTTTTTCCGCACCGTTTTACGGCAGGTACAGAAAGAGAGCGGGAATCTGGACGCCGTTCGAAAAGAGCTTTATGAGAGATATAAGAGAAACGGCGTGACGCTCAAAACCACAGCGGAGATAGACCAGGAAGTGGTGGCGGAGTATGCGGAGAAGCATCTCTTTACGGATGAGGCGAGCATTCTCTCTTTGGTGGAGGCGGATGCCGAGAGCGGCAGAAAGGTTCTGCGTTTCCTCGACAGGGTACTCGCAAAGCTCGGGAAAAAAGCTTCAGCCGAGCGTGTATTTGCCGAACGCGCGCGTGCGTTCTACATAAAGGCGCTTCGCGAGACGCAGGACATGCAGGCACAGGAGACGCAGCAGGGCGAAACAAAAGCCGCCCAAAGCGCGGCGGCTACAGAGTACGCAGGCGAAAATATAACGGAAGCGGAATATGATGAGAAAATGGACATCCTCGAAGCAGAAGCGAGCATGGCGGAAGAAAAAAGCACGAACACAACGGAGACCGACATCGAAGCTGTCATTCGAAGAACCCTTCGGCCGGAGATTACATCCAATACCGAGCTTATGCAAATGCTCGAAGAGAGGTTCGGTAGTACAGGGACAAAGGAGCTTGCGCTTAAAATGCAGGCAGAGTATGTAAAGAACGGAAATATCGGAAGATTCGAAGCTCTGTTTACAGACGGCGGCGAGGCAATACTTGCGGCATTATCCGAAAGGAGCGATGCGGAAGGCCTTGTGCATATGGCAGAGGATGGCAGAGCGGATACGCCGCAGGATGATACGCGGCAGTTTTTAATTGAGAAAGAAAAAGGAGTTGAAAATGATCCGGAATCGGAGTATACTGAAAACAAGCCAAGGAAGATGCCGACGATTCCTGTGAAACCCGGAGATACATTCCCGCCCTATAACGAATCAAAAAGCGATGCAAACGAGCAGGCGACACGATGGGCCCATAGGGAGGATGTGGAAAACGGGGACAGAGCGATAGCATACTACCATGGAAGGCGGTATGTTATCGAAAAGGATGAAAACACATACTTGCGATATAGTGTTGTGAGAAAACTGACAAAAGAAGGATATTCAAGAGCAAAAAGATATTACGGGGAGGTCAATGGCAATGACGCTAATGCAGAAAAACAGCAAAGAAGAGAAGGAGTTCTTCCGCGTGGTGAGGGAGATAGAAAACTCGACGACGATCGAGAGGGAAGAAGTGGAAACGATACTTTGCCTCGTGAGGACGGTGGAAGGACTGGAGATGCTGAAGCAGCACCTGAAGGAACAGGGCGAAGAGTGGAACGTCCGGAAGATACTGCACGAAGTGTCGAAAATCAGCAAGATAGAGGAACAGTTCTTTCCGTGGGACGAGGAGGACGAGGAGGAATAGATGCAGAAAGAGATGGGGCATCTTCTGAAGGTGACAGTGCAGGACGGCGGCATGCCGTAACCGAAAGCGAAATTGCAAACGAGCCAGAAGAAGGCGCAAGCAGACAGTATTTCATCGAGAGAGAATCCGAAGAAGACATAGAGCGAGAAATCTTTCTTGCACCGCAGGATGTGATGGAAAGGCTTTCTGGGCAAGTTGATGCGTGGCTACAAGGAGAAATGCGCACAGACGAGCATTTTGAATTTGGCAGAACGCCGGAGGTGCTAAAACAACTAGGCGCGAGTAACCTGCCTATTGTAATGAATCAGAGCGTTATGGTGAAGATAACAGGCGGAAGCCATGCGATTGCACTGGATGTTATTAAAGAGATACCGAGCGCAATGGCGGACCCTGTAATGATTTTCAAATCCGGCACCGTGAAAAATGCTTTCGTTATACTGACAGAGCATGAAGACAAGAGCGGCGATGCAGTTGTTGTGGCGCTTCATTTAAACAAAGAGGAAAAGCATATTCGTGTAAACCGTGTGGCAAGCATTTACGGAAAAGAGAATGTTGAAAATTTCATACAGAAGCAGACGGAATTGGGAAATCTCAAATATATAGACAAAAATAAAAGTCAGGCTTGGTCGCAAAGCAGAGGGCTCCAATTGCCCAAGCTGGCAGACACCAATCCTGACAACAACATTGTACTATATAAAGAGAATGTTGTCAATAGATATCGTATAAAAAAATCCGGAAAATATGCACAAAAGAATGAAATTCAAAGTAAAGAGGATTCGCGCGAGACAAAGGTACAGTATGCCATTGCTGAGGATACGGAAAAAACGGAGGCCGCGAAGGAAAGTACAGAAACGAACGACGCGGATTTCTGGGACGAATGGCTTGAAAAGGTAAAAGAACACGGTGCGATGCCGAAGGGTGAACGACCTGCGCGAGACATTAAGGTGCCGAAGAAAATCGAGAAAAGGAAGCCGGTGAGCCAAACTGTGCGCACCATTTTGGAGGCAAAGGTAACGCCGGATGAAGCGATTCCCACGATTAAAGAGATGACTCTGGACGGAGATTTCTCCTATGACGTCTACACGGACAAGAAGGCCATTTCGGATGCCGAAGGCAAAATAGAAGCGAGCGGATATGCCACGGCCTTCGCAGACTGGATGACGAGCATGGAGAAAGGAAGCGTTTCGAAAGAGAACACGGCGCTTGGGTGGGCGCTTTACAACCAGGCGGCCACAAACGGGGACCTGAAGACGGCAACCACTATTTTGAACAAAATGGTGCAGCACCAGAGAAACGCGGCACAGGCACTACAGGCCACACGGATTTTGAAGAAGCTTTCACCGGAGGGGCAGCTGTATCAAGTGG
>JAZNJV010000004.1:0-1688 GCA_045578225.1 Clostridia bacterium
AGTTGTCTTACCAGTTTGTCTTCCTAAGACCGCTTGGCCTCCGACTTCCCGTTCATATATTCCTGTCTTTTTATCTGCTCCTGCACAGCATCACGAAGCTGTGCGCGGTCTGCCCTTTTCTGCGAAACTTTATTTACCAGCGACAAACCGCCTGCCAAAGCGCTGCCGGAAACAAAGCCGCCGAGCGCGTCCACGCCCATTTCCAAAGCTTGCTTGCCGATAGCCTTGCCGAAGGCCTCTCCAGCCGTGGCACCTTCGTCTATGTATGCCGCGACATTGTTTGCAAGGATGCTTTCCTTCCCCGCTATAAACGTGTCCGCCACGAAGTTTATAAAGCTCGACGTAGGCTCTTCAATTGCTTCCGTGGCGGCATTTTTTAATACATATCGAAGTCCTCGCGCTCCTTGTGTATTCAGAAGCTCATCTAGCTGCATCTTTTCGGTGAGTGCTTCCGCAGCCGCCGAAATTAAACCAAGCGTAAAAGCCTGTCCGTCACTTAGCCCTCTTTCCTTCGCTTCTATTGCGGTTGCCGCCATGCTTTGGCTGGACAGCATCGCAAGTGTGGTGTTGGCCATCACTTTATTCACAGCGCTGGCCGCCATAGCGCCGCCGCTTGCTGCATGCATCCACTTAGCAAGCGCCCCGCCCATGGCACTTGTAATCGCAAATTCAGCTATGCCAAGGCCGACATTATACCCAAATGAGCCAAACTGCCCCCAGTTCTCGGTGACAGTTTCACGGATTACCCTGCTTCGCCGCACAACATCGTTATATTTTGCATCTTCATCTATTTCCCCTGTTAAAAGATAATTTCCAACATTTAGAATACCGGCGCCTATTCTCTTCGGAAGCGTACCTAAATCTTCAATCGTGGCCAGCGTCTTGTTGTTTCTGGCATATTCCTGTGTTTTTCTATATTCGTCTGCCTCTTCCCTCTCCTTTAGGGTCGCTTGCAGGCTTTCCACGTACGAAAGCGCTTTTTCTCTGTTTTCCTTATAGCGGAGGTTAAATAGCGCAATTTCGTCTCCCGTCATATGCTTGACATGTGGATTCTTCTCTAAAAACGCCGTAGCTTCCGGTATGCTGTATTTTTCTGCTAGCGAGATTGCTTCCTCATTTTTGTTGATATAATCATACAGAAAATCATCGAAGCCGGTCTCGCGAAGGCCTTGCCATTTCACATTCCCGTCCTCGTTATACGATACTGTTTCAGATGGTCCCCTTTCTACTGCCTTTCCATTCTTCGTAGAAACATACGCGATATCCCCGGGCGTAGCGTTTTCTAAATATTGCCCCGTTTCTGCCCATGTTTTTTCCGCCATGGTGTCAGTTAGCCTTTGCCGCGACATCCGCTCCTCTTTTTCCAGTACCTCCGCCATCAGAACACTGTGGGCCGCTATGTCTCGCGGGTCTTCCAGATTGAGCTTGTCAAGATTATTTCGCGCCCAATCGAGTCTGGCCCACTCCTCAAAGCTCCCTTCGATATCTGAAGTTTCGAAATCTTTTCTGTAATTATTTGCGATCGTCTTATTGTATCTTAACTTCTCCGCAACCGTCGCATTCTGCTGTGCATATTTTTGAATGTCCGCATCAATAGCAGCAAGGTCTGTGCGCAATCCCCCCGCCCAGTTCTTTTGCGCAGTTTGATACTGGGAGAAAATGCTGCTGTATCTCCTTGCCTCTTTTTC
>JAZNJV010000005.1:0-21576 GCA_045578225.1 Clostridia bacterium
GCGGAGGCCATTTTGTCGTGTTCCGCCTGAGACAGCAGGTCAGCGGCCACCACAACGGGATCGCAGGTTTCGTCGCACAGCACCAGAATTTCGCTGGGGCCGGCGATCATGTCGATGGCGACCTTGCCGAAGACCTGTTTCTTGGCTTCCGCTACAAAGGCATTGCCGGGGCCTACGATTTTATCGACGCGCGGCACCGACTCTGTACCGTACGCCAGCGCCGCAATGGCGCCTGCGCCGCCGATTTTAAAGATTTTGTCAACGCCTGCCACCTTTGCCGCCGCGAGGATTACGGGGTTTATCGTGCCGTCCGCACGGGGCGGCGTGACCATAACGACTTCCGGGCAGCCGGCGATTTTTGCAGGAATCGCGTCCATTAAAACGGTGGAAGGGTACGCGGCAGTACCGCCGGGCACATAGAGACCTGCACGGTCTACAGGAATAACCTTTTGCCCCATTACAATGCCGCTTTCATCATTTATAATAAAGCCGGTACGCACCTGCTTTTCGTGGAATTTGCGGATGTTTTTCGCCGCTTTTTCGAGGATTTCGAGAAAGCGCGGCTCCACGGCTTCTACGGCCGCGTCGATTTCCTCACTCGTGACACGAAGGGTGGCAAGGTCGGCCTTGTCAAATTCCTTGGCATAGCGAATAAGGGCGGCATCGCCTTCTTCTCGCACCGCGGCAATAATGTCCGAAACAATACCCGTAACGTCGGCTTTCGGTACTACGCGCGCGAAAATTTCTTCCGTTTTCACTTTGCCGTATTCTAAAATTTTAATCATTTTTGCCTCCGTCTGCGGCGAGGGCCGCTACCAGCGTTTCGATTTGGGCAGATTTAAATTTAAACCCTGCCTTGTTCGCGATAAGGCGTGCACTTATGGGCACGATGGTCTCGATGACTTCGAGGTTGTTTTCTTTTAAGGTGGTGCCCGTCTCCACAATGTCGGCAATTACATCGGAAAGGCCGAGTATCGGGGCGATTTCGATGGAGCCGTTTAAATGGATAATATCAATGTCGCGCCCTTTTCCGGCATAATAATTTTTCGTAATGTTTGAAAATTTTGTTGCCACGCGAAGCGTTTTTTGGGGGTTGTCGCGAAAGCCTTTTTGGGCGGCTACGGCCATACGGCACTTGCCGATGTCAAGGTCTAAAAGCCCATACTCGTCCGGCTCGTATTCGAGAAGAATATCTTTGCCCGCAACGCCAATATCCGCCGCGCCGCGTTCTACGTAAATGGCAACGTCGGAAGGCTTTACCCAGAAGTAGCGCACGCCCTTTTCGGGATTTTCGAAAATGAGCTTTCGGTTATTTTCATAAATGGAGGGACACGGAAAGCCGGCTTTTTCAAACATGGCGTATACCTTCTCGCCGAGTCTGCCCTTCGGAAGCGCCACATTAAGCATGGTTTTCAATGATTTCAACCCCTCTCTCCTGTAATTTCAAAAGCTGTTTGTATTTGATTTTTTCCGGCACACTGCGCTGGGCGGAAACACTCTTTCCGTTGGCGGTTAAAAGACCTACCGCCTCGCAAAGCGCACGCATGTCGGCATTTTCGTCATATAAAAGCACGGTGTCCACATCATACTCGGCTTCGGGCGAGGGCAGGGAAGAAAGCATATCGAGATAAATGGCAAAGCCGATAGCGCCTGCCTTTTTACCCATTTTTTCCATCAGCCTATCGTACTGACCGCCCGATAAAATACCGGCAGAAAGGCCCTTTATAAAGCCTGTAAATACGAAGCCGTTATAATAATTCATATCGCAAATTACAGAAAAATCGATGCGGATTTTATCGCCAAAGCCGCAGCCTTCCAAGATATGTACTACGTCCGTAAGGGACGCGACGGCCGCCTCGTTTTCGGGAATCGTAACGCGAGAAAGCTTCGGAAGCACTTCACTTGCCGGCCCGTATAAGGAAACGAGCGAAGCGAGGAGGTCAGACGAAATGTTTTCCGTGCGGCATACAGATGCGATGCCGTGTGCATTTTTCTCGGCGAGGCATTTTAGAATTTCCTGACGTGCCGCATGCGAAGCACCAAGAGAATCTAAAATGGGGGAGATGATGCCCATGTGGGAAATATCCAGCACAAAGTCAGGCGAAATAAAGTCGAGACTTTCTGCCGCGAGCATCATAACCTCAGCCATCGAATACGTATCGGTTTTGCCGATGCATTCAAGACCAAGCTGCATAATTTCTTTGTAGCCGCTGCCGCCTTTTTCGGCGCGGTATACATTCTCATTATAATAGACCTTCTGCGTATACGCTGCCGAAGCAGGACTGTTTTGGATAATGGAAAGCGTAACGTCCGGCTTTAGTGCCAGAAGCTTTCCGTCAAGGTCCGTAAAGGTAATAACATTTTCCGAAATGAGAAAGTCCTTATTGCGTACATACAGGTCGTACGGCTCAAACTTACTCATTTTATATTGCGAGTACCCGTATTTTTGGTACAGCTCGCGAAGACCGAAGATGGCCTTTTCATCATTTTGCAAAATAGCACCGCTGATTTGCATGGAATTCTCTCCTTTTCGCTTTATCACTTTAGTATGATAGCACAGTAATACGATAAAGTCAATAGAAAACTGCAGAAAAGTTTATTTATTTGCATTTTTCTTGGCGCGCAGGCTGTTGTCAAGAATTCTTTTGCGGATACGAAGGGTGGAAGGTGTGATTTCGAGTAGCTCATCGTCCGCCAAAAATTCGATATGCTGTTCAAGACTTAGATTCCGCGGCGGCACAAGGCGAAGCGCCTCGTCGCTGCCTGCGGCGCGCATGTTTGTAACGTGCTTACGCTTACATACGTTTACCACAATATCATCGGCGCGGCTGTTTTCGCCGACTACCATGCCCTCATACACCTTGTCGCCGGGGGAGATGAACATGGTGCCGCGGTCCTGCGCGTTGAAAAGACCATAGGAAATGGCTTCGCCCGTTTCAAAGGCGACGAGCGAGCCGCGCGTGCGTGTAGGCAGTGCGCCTTTAAAAGGCTCAAACGAATCGAAAACGTGGTTTATCACGCACGTGCCGCGCGTTTCTGTAAGAAGCTGGCTGCGGTACCCCAAAAGGCCGCGCGCCGGAATGCGGAATTCGAGACGGGAATAGCCCGTAGCGCCCGGGGCCATATTCACAAGCGTTCCCTTTCGAAGGCCGGCACTTTCCATAACGGCGCCGGTATATTCGTCCGGCACGTCCACCATGAGGTACTCTATCGGCTCGCAAAGAACGCCGTCTATTGTTTTGGTGATAACCTTCGGCCCCGAAACCTGAAATTCGTACCCTTGACGGCGCATGTTTTCGATTAAAACGGAAAGATGCAGTTCGCCTCTTCCGGAAACGATGAAGGCTTCCGTCGAATCGGTATCTTCCACCGTAAGGCTGATGTTTGATTCCAGTTCCTTATAAAGTCTGGCGCGAAGATGGCGGCTTGTAACAAATTTCCCTTCTTTGCCTGCAAAGGGGCTGTCATTTACCGAAAACGTCATCGATAAAACAGGACGGTCAATTTCCACAAACGGAAGGGGCTCCACAGCGTCGGGTGCACAAACCGTTTCGCCAATGTTAATATCGGTGATGCCGGAGATGGCGGCAATGTCACCGGCTGAGACGACTTCGGCATCGGCTTTTTCAAGACCTGCATAGGTGTAGAGGGTGTTGACTCTTGCCGTACGAACGCCCTCCTCGCCAAGGCACGCCACGCTTACCGCCGCGCCTACGCGAACGCTTCCGCGCTGCACCTTGCCGATGGCAATGCGCCCGGTATACGTATCGTAATCAATGTTTGAGATGAGCATCTGCAAGGGCGCATCTTCCTCGCCGCTCGGTGCGGGGATAGTATCTAAAATCAGGTCAAATAAAACGCCCAGGTTTTCGCCTTTTGTGTGCGGGTCGAGACTCGCCCAGCCGTCACGCCCCGAAGCGAAGATAAAGGGGGCTTCCAGCTGCTCGTCATCGGCGCCAAGGTCAATGAGAAGGTCAAGCACCTCGTCCGCCACCGCCTCGGGCCTTGCGTTCGGGCGGTCCGCCTTGTTAATAACTACAATGGGGCGGAGATTGAGTCCCAGCGCTTTTTTCAGTACAAACCGCGTCTGCGGCATGCAACCTTCAAAGGCATCTACTAAAAGAAGCACGCCGTCGGCCATTTTCAGGCCGCGCTCCACCTCGCCGCCAAAATCGGCGTGGCCGGGGGTGTCAATAATATTGATTTTAACGTCCTTATAGAAAAGGGCGGTGTTTTTCGCTAAAATGGTAATACCGCGCTCCCGCTCAATGGCATCCGAGTCCATAACGCGTTCGGCAACCTGCTCGTTTTCGCGAAACGTGCCGCTTTGGCGAAGCATAGCGTCCACAAGCGTAGTTTTGCCGTGATCAACGTGTGCGATGATGGCGATATTTCGTATATTTTGTCTGTCCACAGTATCCTCTCCCGTATCTAGCATTTGTTCAAATCTATATTATATCATATATAAAGAAGAAAGTAAAGCACTGTTTTTTGTTTTCTTTTGGGGTGCCGCGCACGGCTTTTTGGAAAGAAATCCTTGCAAAATCCGCCATTTTATGATATACTTTCATTTTGTGAAGATTTTAAGTTTCGGAGGTGTTCGGTTTGGCGTATACGCTGAGCATTTTAGGTCTTATTTCTATGATTATCTCGTCCCTTTTAAAAGGCAAAAACATGAAGAAAATTTTGCTTTTCGTCTTTTTGGGGAACTTTCTCGTGGCAACGAGTTATCTCATCGATGGTCAGGGAGCAGGTGCCGTTTCCTGTTTTATCGGCGCCGCACAGGCGATTATCAATTCTTTTTATGATGCAAAGGGAAAGCCGCTTCCCAAATGGCTCATCGCTACATATGCCGCGGCGTTCATCGTGGCAAACCTTCTCGTCTTCCAGGTGCCTGTAGACGTGATTGCGATTATCGCGTCCCTCACCTTTATTATGTGCGTCGGGCAAAAGACGGGCGCGCGCTACCGCGTGTGGACGGTTATCAACATGGTGCTCTGGTGCACGTATGACCTTCTCCGCCCTGCACACGGCCCCCTCATTACCCACGTAATTCTTTTGGTGTTCACCTTGGGCGGGATGCTCTGGCATGACAGAAAGAAAAACTAAGAAGCGAGGTAAGAAACCGATATGACGAAAATAGCAGAAATTTTCGGAAGCTGTGTTTTTAACGATAAGGTAATGGAGGAGCGCCTCCCTGCCGACATTTACTGCGCCGTACGCCGGACGGTGGAGGAAGGCAAGGCGCTCGACTCGCGTGTTGCCAAAGAGGTAGCCGCCGCCATGCGCGACTGGGCGGTGGAAAAAGGCGCTACCCACTATACGCACTGGTTCCAGCCGATGACGGGTATCACCGCTGAAAAGCATGATAGCTTTCTTTCTCCCGACAAGGGCGACGGCGTTAGCATGGAGTTTTCGGGTAAGGAGCTTTTAAAGGGCGAATCCGATGCGTCTTCTTTCCCGTCGGGCGGCCTTCGCACCACGTTCGAAGCGCGCGGCTACACCGCGTGGGACCCCACTTCCTATGCCTTTATTAAAGACAATACGCTTTGCATCCCCACGGCCTTTTACGGCTACCACGGCGAGTGCCTCGATAAAAAGACGCCGCTTCTCCGCTCTATGGAAGCGATCAGCCGCGAAGCCTGCCGCGTTCTCCGCCTTTTCGGCGATACGGAAACGAAGCGCGTTACCCCCACGGTAGGGGCCGAACAGGAATACTTTTTAATTGATAAGAAAATGTACGAAAAACGGCGTGACTTGGTCTTTACGGGCCGCACACTCTTCGGTGCCGCGCCTCCCAAAGGGCAGGAGATGGATGACCATTATTTCGGCACCATCAAGCCGCGCGTACTTGCTTTTATGAAGGATCTGGATGCGGAGCTTTGGAAGCTCGGCGTCCTTGCTAAAACAGAACATAACGAGGCAGCGCCCTCGCAGCATGAGCTTGCGCCGGTGTTCACCTCTGTCAATACCGCAACCGACCATAATCAGCTCACCATGGAGATGATGAAAAAGGTGGCGGAAAAGCATGGTATGGTTTGCCTTCTCCATGAAAAGCCGTTCCGCGGCGTAAACGGCAGCGGCAAGCACAATAACTGGTCACTTTCGAAAGCGAACGGGGAAAACCTCTTAAATCCCGGCAAGGCGCCGCAGGAAAACCTCCAGTTCCTTCTCTTCCTTGTGGCTGTGATTAAAGCCGTAGATATGTATCAGGATCTTCTTCGCATTTCCGTAGCCACGGCAGGGAATGACCATCGTCTCGGCGCGGCAGAAGCGCCCCCCGCAATCCTTTCAATTTTCCTTGGGGATGAGCTGACGGGTATTTTGGACGCGATGGAAAAGAAGGAAGCGATAGATGCGCGCGAGAAAGAAATGATGGCGGTAGGTGTAAGCGTTCTGCCCGCATTTACGCGCGACACGACCGACAGAAATCGTACCTCTCCGCTTGCGTTTACGGGGAACAAGTTTGAATTCCGCATGCTTGGCTCCTCACCGTCGATTGCGGAGGCTAATATTATTATGAATACCGCAGTGGCAGACGCGCTTTCGGAGTTTGCCGACGAGCTCGAAAATTCCACCGATTTTGAAGAAGACGTACAGCGTCTTATCCGCAAAACGTATCGTGCGCACCGCCGCATTGTATTTAACGGCGACAACTACGCGAAGGAATGGGTGGACGAGGCGGCCGTGCGCGGGCTTTTAAACCTTCGCACCACGCCCGAGGCGCTTCCGTATCTTGTAAGCGAAAAGAACCTAAACCTTTTTGCCCGTCACCATATTTTCACGGAGGACGAGCTTCGTTCCCGCCTGGAAATTCAGACGGAGGAATACTGCAACACGCTCCACATCGAAGCACGCACGATGCTTGAAATGTCGAGACGTACGATTTTGCCTGCCATGGATGCGTATGCCAAAACCTTGGCCGACGGCGTCCTTGCGCGCGAGAAAATCGCAAAAGGCGGCAACGCGCGCCGCGCACAGCTTGCATCTTATTACGGCATAATCGATGCGCTCTATGCAAAAACCGAAGACCTTGCAGAGCTTGTTTCCGAAGCTGAAAAAATGGGTTCGGGACAAAAAGCGGCTGTGTTCTATAAGGACTTTGTGTGCCGCGCGATGGACGAAGTGCGTGCGGCGGCTGACGAAGGCGAAAAAATGACGGCGGTAACGCATTGGCCGTTCCCGACATATGCCGACATGCTTTTTGAATAGGAGAAAACGATGCAAAAAACAAATGCAATGCGCATTCTCGATAAAGCCAAAATCCCGTATAAAACGGCAGAATATCCTGTGGACGAAAACGACCTTTCCGGCACCCACGTGGCCGAAAGCGTCGGCATGCCGTACGAGAGTGTTTTTAAAACGCTTGTCGCGCGCGGGGACAAGACGGGTATCATCGTCCTTTGCATCCCCGTCCATGTAGAGCTCGACCTTAAAAAGGCGGCGCGTGCATCGGGAAACAAAAAGCTTGAAATGATAGCGGTAAAAGAGCTTTTGCCGCTGACGGGATACATCCGCGGCGGCTGCAGTCCCGTAGGGATGAAAAAGCAGTACCCCACGTTTCTCGACGAAAGCGCCCTTTTGCAAGAGGAAATCGCATTTTCCGCAGGCGTTCGCGGCGGGCAGATTATTATGCCGCCCCGCGTTTTGGCAGAATTTGTACGCGCCACGGTCACATCTTTAACGGTATAATAAAAGGCAGAAGCTAAAGCTTCTGCCTTTTTGGCTTTTACAGACTTTTCAGGAATGCCGTCATTAGAAGTCCCGCGTTTTTCGCGGCCTCTATCACGAATGTTTCGTAGGAGACAGGCGCTTCGCCGTCGGCCGCGTCCGAAATCGCGCGGAAGAGGCAGAAGGGCACGTGCGCCGCGCAGCACACCTGCGCCACCGCGCCGCCCTCCATCTCACAGGCGATGGCGGGGAAGTCTTTTAAAATTTCGTTTTTATCTGCGGCGGAGGCACAAAAACGGTCGCCCGTGGCGATAAGGCCACTATGCGCCGCGAGCCCGAGTCTCTCTGCCGCCGCGAGAAGCTTTTCCGAAAGCGCGGCATCGGTGGGCATTTCCACAATGTCAAGGCCCGAGATAAGCCCGCGCGGGTCGCCGAGCGGCGTCGTGTCCATATCATACTGCACCGCGCCCGTGCCTACGGCAATGTCAAATACATGCAATTTTTCGGAAAGAGAGCCGGCAACGCCGCAGTTTATGACACATTCCGGGGCATAGACGAGAAGCATCGTCTGCGTGCAGATGGCAGCAAACACTTTGCCGATGCCACACACGGCCGCAACAACCTCTTTGCCGCCGACAACCCCGCGCGTAAACGAAATGCCGCCGTGCGTCTCTTTCTGGGCGTTTTCAATCGCGAGCGCCTGCATCTCTTTTTCCATGGCTACAATAATTCCAATCATACGAAAAAACTCCTTTTGTAAGTACGGGCGCGGAGAAAAGCTCCCCGCGCCCGTCATTTTATGCGAGTGTAATTTTAATAATGGCCTTTTTGCCGCGTTTTACGATTAACCCGTCCTCGCCAAACGCTTCCTTTTCCACAGGTCCGTCCGCTGTTACCTTTTCGCCGTTCATCGTAAGGCCGCCCTGCTGCAAAAGACGTCTGCCTTCCGACTTTGAGGGAATAAAGCCGATTTTTACGAGCATGGAGAGAAGGCCTTCTGCGGCATCTTCCGCGGTCACTTCCGCCGTCGGCATGTTGGCGGAAATGCCGCCCGCCGCGAATACCGTTTTCGCTGCTTCGTTTGCCTTTGTGGCTTCTTCTTCGCCGTGAACCAGCTTTGTAACCTCATAGGCAAGGCGCGTTTTCGCTTCGTTAATGGCCTGCCCTTCAAGCTTTTCATATTCCGCAATTTCCGAAAGCGGCAGGAAGGTGAGAAGCTTTAAGAATCGGCAAACGTCTTGATCGTCTACATTTCTCCAGTACTGGTAGAAATCGTACGGCGAAACCTTCTCGGGGTCAAGCCAGAGCGCGCCGCTTGCCGTTTTGCCCATCTTTTTGCCTTCGCTGTTTGTAAGGAGCGTGAAGGTCATACCGTAGACCTGTGCATTTTCCTTACGACGTACAAGGTCAATACCGCCGAGGATATTGCTCCACTGGTCATCACCGCCAAGCTCCAGCTTACAGCCGTATTTTTTGTAGAGCTGCAAAAAGTCATAACTCTGCATGAGCATGTAGTTAAATTCGATGAAGGAAAGCCCCTTTTCAAGACGTGTTTTAAAGCACTCAGCCGTCAGCATTTTGTTTACCGAGAAGCAGCTGCCGATTTCACGCAAAAATTCAATGTAGTTAAGATCGAGGAGCCAATCGCCGTTATCGACCATGATGGCGCGATCGTCCGAAAAGTCAATAACGGAAGCGAGCTGACGGCGGAAGCAATCGCAATTGTGGCGAATCGTTTCCGGGGTCATCATCTTGCGCATGTCCGTTCTGCCGGACGGGTCACCCACCATGCCGGTGCCGCCGCCGACGAGCGCAATGGGGCGGTGCCCTGCGTTTTGCATGTGGCGCATAACTACCATCTGCAAAAAGTGGCCTACATGGAGGCTGTCCGCTGTCGGGTCAAAGCCAATATAAAAGGAAACCTTCTCATTCCCAAGGAGATTTCGAATTTCTTCCTCGTGGGTTACCTGCGCGATAAGACCGCGCGAGGAGAGGGTATCAAAAACATTTTCCATTTTTCGTTCTTCCTTTCCGGATAAGTTTCTATCATTGTACCATAGTTTCCAAAAGATTGCAAGTGTTTTGTTTCTCGCCTATATATCGCTTTATTGCTTGACAAATCCACCATATCTTGGTATACTGAAAAAAACAAAACGAAAAAGGAGCGAGACAGATGCAAAAAGCGGAAGTTCGCGTACAAAAACTGCATCCGGATGCTATTTTGCCGCAGTACGGCACGGCGCATGCTGCCGGTGCGGATTTGCGCGCCTTCTTAAAAGAAGGGGCAGTTTCTCTTTTGCCGGGCGAAACGAGGCTTATTCCCACAGGGCTTTCCATGGAAATTCCCGAGGGGTTTGTAGGCCTTATCTATGCGCGAAGCGGCATCAGCGTAAAGCGTGGTCTTGCGCCTGCCAATAAAGTGGGCGTTATTGATAGCGACTATCGCGGCGAGGTGATGGTGGCGCTTTACAACCAGTCTTCAAAAGTACAGACGGTGGAAAACGGCGAGCGGATTGCTCAAATGGTGATTGCACCATATTTGCAGGCTGTGTTTTCGGAGGCGGAGACGCTTTGCGATACCGAAAGAGGCACGGGCGGCTTTGGCTCAACCGGCACAAAATAACTTCATTTTGCATATCTCTTTTTAAAGGGCGCCGCACGCGGCTCCCTTTTCCATTTCATCTCTTGACAATCCGCCCTAAAACGGGTATAATAAAGGATAAGTTTATAGGTAAAGGATGGTTTTCGTGAAAAAATTAGGTTTAAATGAAATCCGCGAGAAATTTTTGCACTTTTACGAAACGAAGGAGCATCTCCGCCTGCCGAGTTTTTCGCTCGTGCCGCAAAACGATGCCAGCCTTCTTTTGATTAACGCCGGCATGGCGCCCTTAAAGCCGTATTTTACGGGCAAGGAGGTGCCGCCGAGAAAGCGCGTTACCACATGCCAGAAATGTATCCGCACGCCCGATATTGAGCGCGTGGGTAAAACGGCACGCCACGGCACATTCTTTGAAATGCTTGGAAACTTCTCTTTTGGCGATTACTTTAAGCGCGAAGCGATTTCCTGGGCATGGGAATTTGTCACGGAAGTGATGGAGATGCCGGTGGACAAGCTTTGGGTTACCGTGTATCTTGATGATGACGAAGCCTTTGATATCTGGACAAAGGAAATCGGCGTAGACCCTTCGCACGTTGTCCGCATGGGTAAGGAGGATAACTTCTGGGAAATCGGTACTGGTCCCTGCGGCCCGTGCTCGGAAATTTATTTTGACCGCGGTGAGGCGGCCGGCTGTGGCAGTCCTGACTGCAAGCTTGGCTGTGATTGTGACCGCTTCGTGGAATTTTGGAACCTCGTTTTCACGCAGTTTGATAAGGATGAAGAAGGTAACTATAATCGCCTTGCGCATCCGAATATTGATACCGGTATGGGTCTTGAACGCCTCGCGGCCATTATGCAGGGCGTAAATAACCTCTTTGAGGTAGACACGGTGCGCAATATCATGCTCGCCATCAGCGATGTGGCAGGCGTAAAGTATGGCGAGAACGAAAAGTCGGACATTTCCCTTCGCGTTATTACCGACCATATCCGTTCCACCACGTTTATGATTAGCGACTCCATCGTGCCCTCGAATGAAGGCCGCGGCTATGTGGTCCGTAGGCTTCTCCGCCGCGCGGCCCGTCACGGCAAACTCCTCGGTATTAAAAAACCCTTCCTTTATAAAATAGCAGAAACCGTTATCCGCGAATCGGGCGAAGCGTATCCTGCACTCATCGAAAAGAAAGAGTACATCTGCAAGATGATTCGCATCGAGGAAGAACGCTTCGATGAAACGGTTGACCAGGGTCTTGCCATTTTGAATACGCATATCGAAGCACTCGAAAAGAGCGGCGAAAAGGTTCTTTCGGGCGAGAATGCGTTTAAGCTTTACGACACCTTCGGCTTCCCGATTGATTTGACAATCGAAATTTTAGGCGAGCGCGGCCTCTCGGTTGACGAAGAAGGCTTCCGCGCCGAAATGGAAGCGCAGAAAACCCGCGCACGTGACGCCAGAAAAGAAGGCGAAGGCGCCGGCTGGAGCGAAGATGTGTATACAAAGCTGGATAAATCCATAAAAACGGAATTTGTAGGCTACTCCGAAGAGACGGCAGAAGGCCGCGTTTTGGCGGTCATTTCCGGCGGCGAAATCGCCGAGGCCATCGGCGAAGGCGAGGAAGGTGCCGTCATCCTCGATAAAACCGTCATCTATGGCGAAAGCGGCGGCCAGACAGGTGACCGCGGCACACTCGAAGGCAAAACGGCAAAAGCCATTGTAACCGATGCCAAAAAGCTTGCCGACGGCAAGATTGTACATTTTATTAAGGTAGAAAGCGGCGCAATCGGCACGGGGGATGTGCTGACCTCTAAGTACTGCAAGGAAAGCCGCCGTGCCACCACACAAAATCATAGTGCGACGCATCTTCTGCAAAAAGCACTCCGCGAGGTTGTAGGCGACCATGTCACCCAGGCCGGCTCGTTTGTCAACCCCGAGAGACTTCGTTTTGACTTCCAGCACTTCGAAGCTGTAAAGCCTGAGGAACTCGCTGCGGTAGAAAAGAAAGTAAACGCTGCTATCGAAGCGGCACTCCCTGTCGAAAAACGCGAAATGCCGCAAAACGAGGCGAAGGCACTCGGCGCCATGGCGCTCTTTGGCGAAAAGTACGGCGACATTGTCCGTGTTGTCAAAATGGGCGACTACAGCATTGAGCTTTGTGGCGGTACGCATGTAGATAACACAAGCGAAGTGGGTCTTTTCAAGATTGTATCGGAAAGCTCCGTCGCTTCCGGCACACGCCGTATTGAAGCCGTAACGGGCACGAGAATTCTCTCGCTTCTTGCAGAACGGGATGCGCTTATCGCGGATGCGGCTGCGGCTCTTAAAACAAGCCCCTCCGATATCGCCGTGAAGGGTGGCGCCGTGATGGAAGAAGTGAAAAACCTCCAGCGTGCACTCGAAGAAGTTAAACTCAGAAGCGCAGGCAGCCAGATTGACGAGCTTCTCAAAAACGCTTCCGAAGTGGACGGCGTAAAGGTTGTGACAGGTCTTTTCGACGGTATGGACCAAGATGCCCTTCGCGCCATTGGCGATAAGGTAAAATCGAAGATAGGCGAGGGCGTACTCGTCATCGCAGGCACAGCGGAAGGGAAAGTGACTTTCGTGGCCATGGCCACAAAGGGCGCGATAGACCGCGGTGTACATGCCGGCAACCTCGTGCGTGAGGTTGCGAAGGTTGCAGGCGGCGGTGGCGGCGGCAAGCCCGACAGTGCACAGGCCGGCGGCAAGCAGCCGGAAAAGGCCGAGGCGGCACTCTCCACGGTTTTAGATGTGGTAGCCGCACAGCTTAAATAATAAGGAGGGCAAACATGGATTGTCTTTTCTGTAAAATTATAAAGGGAGAAATTCCTTCCAATAAAGTGTATGAGGATGCGCGTGTATATGCCTTCCACGATATCAGCCCCGCGGCGCCTGTGCACATTTTGATTGTGCCGAAGGTGCATATCACCTCCGCAAACGAGCTTTCGGCGGAAAATGCCGAGGTAGTCGGCCATATCTTCGCAGTAGCGGCGAAACTGGCAAAAGAACTTGGTTTTGCGGAAAAAGGATACCGTATTGTAAATAATTGCGGTGAAGACGGGGGTCAAACGGTCGGACATTTGCATTTTCATCTGCTCGGTGGCAGAGGTCTTGCATGGCCTCCCGGCTGATATAAAGCGAAAAAATGTGCAGAAACAGGTGCTTCTGCACATTTTTTGATAAAAAACCGCAAAAAGAGCAACTTTTTACAATAACAAAGCAATTTTAGATATTGCCAACCCCAAAAACGCATGTTAGAATAACAGAGATATAAGTAACATAGGGGAGTGGTCTCTTCGGTTGTACACTTATATTAAATTTACTCAAAGAATGGAGAATGCGAGATGAAAAGATCCATCACCCTGTTACTCACCTTAGTAATGCTTCTTACGACAGTAGTAACAGCCAATGCCGCTACTCCGGTTTTGACCGACGTAGTTGGCGAAAAGTGCGAGGCTGCTGTAAATGTATTAGCAGGTCTCGGTATTGTAGAAGGCCGCAGCGAAGGCAAGTATGAGCCGAACGGTTCCTTAACAAGAGCAGAAATGGCCACCATTATCCTCCGCGCCATGAACATGGAAGGCGCACAGGGCCAGGCCGCTTTTGAAGACGTTCCTGCTTCCCACTGGGCATATGCCAACGTGGGTGCTGCATACCAGCTTGGTATTATCAACGGTATGAGCAAGACCATCTTCTCGCCGGACACCCCGGTTACAGATGAGCAGGCTATCAAAATGGTTGTATGTGCTCTCGGCTACGGCGTGCAGGCAGAAGCTGCTGGCGGTTATCCGTCCGGCTACCTTTCCAAGGCTTCTCAGCTGAACATCTTAAAGAACCTCAAGGTTGAAGGCGAAATGAACCGTGGCGACATGGCAATTCTTCTTTACAATGCACTGAACACAAAGCTTTCCATCCAGTCCAGCTTCGGCGATGCAAAGCTTGAGTTTGAAGAAGATGAAGATGTAACCCTTCTCACCTACTACCTCAAGGCACAGCACTACACAGACGTAGTTACCGCAACTCCCATGGGTCGCGTAACTGCATCTGCTCCCTCTTTAAAGAACGATGAGCTCGTCTGCGGCACCACCGTTATGATGGCTGGCGAAACCAATGCACAGGACTTCCTTGGTCAGCGCGTTGAAATTTACGCTCGCGAAGATGAAATGACCGGCAAACCGGTTGTTCTCGCTATCGTTCCCCGCGCAACGACTGAAGTTCTCGATGTAAACGCACAGGATATCGAAGCAGGCGATGTTTCCCTTTCTACCGGCGTATTCGCTTATGAAAACGAAAACGGCAAGGTTGTAGAAGAAGACATCACAGGTGCTGCTGTTGTTAAGAACGGCCGTCTCCTTGCTTCCCCGACGAATGCTGACGTAACACCGGCTATCGGTACTGTTCGCCTCATTCGCAACACCGGCAATGCTTACCAGTATATTATTGTAGAAGAATATACAAACAAGATTGTTAAGAGCGTAAACGAAAGAACAAACAGAATTACCTTCATGGATGGTACAGGCAAAACTGTTGATTTCGAAGACAAGACAAAGGCTATCGTTATGACAGATGCTGAAGGTGAAGCTCTTGAGCTTGGCGACCTGGCTGAATGGGATGTTCTTTCCATCGCTGAAAGCGGCGACGGCAACGTTATCCGCATCCGCGTTTCCGCTGAAACCGTAGAAGGTACTATTACGGAAAGAGGCACAAAGGATGTTGTAATCGGCGAAGAAAAGTACCCGATCGCATCTGTCCTTTTGAAAGGTTCTGCAAATGTTGGCGATGAAGGCATCTTCTTCCTCGACATTACCGGTACAATCGTTGCAGCTGATGCAGCTTCTACTAGCGACCGCACATACGGCTGGCTCCAGAATGCTGAACTCGGCGAAGGCATCGATAGCACTGTAAGCGCAAAGCTCTTTACGGAAGATGACGAATGGAAGGTATTCCAGCTCGCAGAAAACGTAAAGTTCAACGGCACCACCACCAAGAGTACTCAGCTTTTGGACGCAGATTATGCAGTATTTAACCTCTGGGGCAAAAACAAGAGACCGTCTCTTGTAGACATGGACGGCAACATCGTTCCGCAGCTCATCGCTTACAAGACAACAAACGACGGTGTTATCAACCAGATCGAAACCGCTATTAACCTTACCTATAAGGAAAACAGCGATGAAATCAAGACAAATCCCTCTGACTTCAGTATGGACTGGTATGTAAACAACGAAAACAACGGCACTAAGAGAAGCGGTTACATTTCCACCTTTGACGGTACACCGAAGGGTAGGGAAGCCGGCTCTTACACCGAATACGTCGGTGGCGCTGTATTCGGCCGTGTATTCCTTTCGAACGCAAAGCTCTTCGTTATCCCGGATAACCTTGCTGACGAAAAGGGTTACAGCGTAGCCAAGGCTACAAGCGTTCTCACCTCTACCGAGGACTTCCGCTCCAGACCCTGTCTCTCGTTCTATGATGTAAACGAAGAATACCAGGCAGGCGTACTTGTATGGCGTCAGGACCTCGTAACGGCAGCTGGCGGTGCGGCAACAGATTCTACACCGAAGAACCAGGATGTAAGCTTCTCCGCTCTCGTTACAGGCGTTGCCACAATTCTTGACGATGAAGGTCTTACAAAGACAGTTCTGAAGGTTATGACGGCTGCCGGCGAAAAGGAACTCGGTATTACCGAAACTTCTAAGCTCTTCTACCAGAGAGCCAATGCCGATGCACTCACTGACCCGGATTGGTATGGCCTCAATCCCGATAAGAGCAAGATCGAAGGCGCAGATCGTGATGCGATCTTCAACGCCAGTTCCTCCACACGTCCGAAGATGTATATTGATCCCGCAGATCTCGATCCCGGTGACGTTATCCGTTACAAGACAACCGCTTCCGGCGATCTTACTGTAGGTCTTGTTGACTTCCGTATTAACCACTCCACATACACAGTTGGCGAGAATGTTTACAGATTGGCCCTTACCTCCAGCGAGTACAATGAGAGTGTAGGCTCCCTTTCCAAGGAATATCTCTACACCGCTAACTACACTATGGTACACGGTGTGGTTACCACAGTCGGCGCTAACAACTTCATGCTGACCACCACGCTTGGTAAAAACCAGACCGGTTTCTTACCGGCAGACCCGGCTGCAAGTGAAGCAACCTATGCAATCAGCGGCGGCACTTACCTCGAATGGAACACCAGAACTCAGGAAGTTTCCGGTATCTCCAGAGGCGACCTCGAAGTTGACGACGTAGTTGTTCACTTCGTAAGCCACGACTTCAAGGAAAAGATGACCATCAGAATTACTGACGGCAGAAACTAATCGCTAAACACCAAAACAATAAGAGCCTCGAGGAAATCCTCGAGGCTCTTTTACGTTCTACGCATTTCTGCATCTGTTTTTCTATAGAAAAACAGATGCAGAAGGCGACAAAGTTTTCGCGTAGCAAAAAGGAAAAAATAAAGAGACTCTCAAGCTTGAGAGTCCCTTCCCGTCCGTAGGTATAACAAATAGACGAACATGTCTCGTCTGTATTAAAACCTTCCTTTTTACATTCTACGCTTTTTTACATTCCCCTTTACATAACGTCTGCGAGGTCAATGTATTGCGCTCCACATTCTGCAATGTGGTCCTTTCTCCCTTGGAGATTGTCCCCAAGAAGAAGGTCGAACACCGCCGCCGTCTTTTCCGCCTCTTCCGGAAGCACACGGATTAGGCGCCGCGACTCGGGATTCATAGTGGTTTTGCTCATCATGTCCGGATTGTTTTCACCAAGACCCTTCGAACGCTGAATTGTGCATTTCGTATTCCCGAGCTCCGCGAGAATTTGCGCCTTTTCGCGCTCGGTATAGGCGAAATACGTATCGTTCTTTGTGGTGATTTCAAAAAGCGGTGATTCGGCGATATACACGCGCCCTTCGCGTATGAGCGTGGGGGTCAGGCGGTAAATCATCGCCAGAATTAGCGTACGAATCTGATAGCCGTCCACGTCCGCGTCGGTACAGATAATAATCTTGTCCCATCTAAGGTTTTCAAGGTCAAACGCATTAAAGTCCTTCGTTTTCACCTCAATACCGCATCCGAGTACGCGCATAAGATCCATAATAATATCGCTTTTGAAAATTTTTGTAAGGTCACTTTTCAGACAGTTCAAAATTTTGCCGCGGACCGGCATAATCGCCTGAAATTCCGCGTTTCGCGCAAGCTTTACCGAGCCGAGAGCCGAGTCACCTTCCACGATATAAAGCTCGCGTCTTTCTGTGTCACGCGTGCGGCAGTCTACAAACTTCTGTACGCGATTCGTCACGTCAATATTCTTTGCAAGCTTCTTTTTAAGGTCTACACGCGTTTTTTCCGCACGCTCGCGGCTACGCTTATTGAGAAGCACCTGCTCGGCAATCTTTTCCGCTTCCATTCTGTTTTCAATAAAGTATATTTCGAGCTTTTCGCGGAGAAAATCCGTCATAGCGGTGGCAATAAATTTGTTTGTAATGGCCTTTTTGGTCTGGTTTTCGTAGCTCGTCATCGTCGAGAACGAATTCATAACGAGGCAAAGGCTATCCTGCACGTCCACAAACGTAATCTTCGATTCGCCTTTCTGATATTTGTTCTGCCCACGGATATAGGCATCAATCGCAGAAACAAAGGCGCTTTTTACGGCCTTGTCGGGCGTGCCGCCGTGCTCGAGGAAGCTGGAGTTATGGTAGTATTCGAGTAGCGTGTTTGTGTTGTTAAAACAAAAAACCACCTGCATGCGGAGTTTATAGTCCGGCATGTCCTCACGGTCACGCCCCATGCATTCTGCCTCGTATCGGGCAGGCTGGGTAAAGGCGTTTTGACCGCAGCATTCCGTCAGATAATCGGAAATACCGTTTTCGTAGAAATACGTAAATTCTTCCATACCTTCCGGCGTCTCATTTTTCAGTTTAAAGGTGATGCCTGCATTGACAACAGCCTGCTTTCTAAGCATTTCCTGAAAATAGGAAAGAGGAATATCAATGTCCGTAAAAACCTCAAGGTCCGGTCGCCACTTAATCGTGGTGCCTGTGTGGCGGTAACGCACCTGCTCTTTATATAGACCACCCTGGTTTTCGCCCTTTTCGAAAAAGAGCTGATAGCGGTACCCGTCGCGCTGCACGGTAACTTCCATATATTCGGAAGCGTACTGCGTTGCACAGCTGCCGAGACCGTTTAATCCTAGGCTGTATTCATAATTTTGGCCGGAATTATTATCATACTTGCCGCCGGCATACATTTCACAAAAGACGAGCTCCCAGTTATACCGCTCCTCTTTCGGGTTATAGTCCATAGGAATGCCGCGGCCCATATCCCGCACTTCAATAGATTTATCGCGGAAACGGGTCACCTCAATGACCTTGCCGTGCCCTTCGCGCGCCTCGTCTATGGAGTTGGATACAATTTCAAAAACGGCATGCTGACAGCCCTCGAGCCCGTCCGACCCGAAGATAACACCGGGGCGCTTACGCACCCTATCCGCGCCCTTAAGCGAGGAAATACTGTCATTTCCGTATCCTGCCATAAATATCACCATCCTATTACAACATTATACTATATATTGTAGAAAAAGTCAAAATATTTTTTCGAAAGTGCCTATTGACAAATAGGGGGTGCTGTGGTAGAGTATTTTTTAGAAAATCTTCCTTTGGGGGCGAGTGCATGCGAATGAGAATTCCAAACGGAAATCTTCTCGAAGGGCCGTTTTTAAAGAACATTCTCTTGTTTTCTGTACCGATTATACTCAGCAGCATTCTGCAGCTTCTTTTTAACGCGGCAGACGTCATTGTAGTTGGCCGTTTTGCAGGAGAGACGGAGCTTGCAGCGGTAGGCTCCAATGGGTCTACCATAAACCTCATTGTAAACCTTTGCATAGGTCTTTCTATTGGTGCAAACGTCCTCGTAGCAAGGTATATTGGCGCGCGTGACCGCGCCGGGATTGAACGCGCTGTACATACGGCCGTCTTTATCTCCATTATCTCAGGTCTTCTCGCCGGGGCGGCTATGTTTATTTTCGCAGAAAGCCTTTTACGCCTTTTAGATACGCCTGTTGCGATTTTAGGGAGCGCCGTTTCCTATCTCCGCGCGTATGCAATCGGCATTCCGGCAAGCATTGTTTATAATTTTGGCACCGCTATTCTCCGTGCCAAAGGCGATACGGTGCGCCCCTTATATTTCCTTGCCATTGCCGGCGTTGTAAATGTGATTTTAAACCTTATTCTTGTAACTGGCTTTCATCTTGGCGCTGTCGGTGTCGGCATTGCTACGGCTGCGGCACAGTTTGTTTCCGCCGTGTTCGTTATTCTCTGCCTTGTGCATGAAGAGAGCGAGGTGCGGCTCACGCTCTCGCATATCCGCATTTGCAAAAAAGAGGCAGTTTCTATGGTCAAAATCGGGCTCCCGGCAGGCATTCAGAGTTCGCTCTTTTCGATTTCCAACATGCTCATTCAGTCCTCTATCAATTCCTTTAATTCCACAGCCATCGTAGCCGGAAACGCCGCCGCGGCCAATGTTGAAGGCTTTGTATATGTGGCGATGAACGCGATTTATCAAACGATGCTCACACTCACCGGGCAAAACCTCGGCGCGCGGCAGTTTGACCGTATTGATAAGGGCCTTCGTGTAGCCGCGCTCACAGCGGCCGTCATCGGCGCAGTCCTCGGCGGCATAGTCGTGCTTTTTGACGAAGCGCTGCTCTCCATTTATAACACGGAGCCTGAAGTTATCCGCTATGGCTGTCAAAGATTTTTGTATATTGCCATGCCGTATTTTCTTGTGGGATTTATGGACACGACAATGGGCGCGGTGCGCGGCCTCGGCTATTCCATTTTGCCGATGTGCGTTTCGCTTCTTGGTGCCTGTGCGTTTCGCGTTTTGTGGGTGCTTACGGTGTTTCAGCACCATCATACGCTTTCGTGGCTTTTCATTTCCTATCCCATCAGCTGGATTTTAACGGGCACGGCGCATTTCATCTGTTACCGCATTGTCCGTAAAAAAGTATATGCAAAATATGCAAATTTAAATTAACAAAAATTGAGTCTTATATCCTCACTTTTTTCGGCAAAACTAAAGCCGAGGTGAGGAGAATGCAAAGATATAAAAAGGCATTTCGCGGGCTCGCTATCGGGATTTTCGGCTTTTTAATTTTTGCGTATGCATGGGTCATGATGCTTCCCGGCGAGTTTATCATGCTTCGGGGAGAGACGCATTCTTTACCGGCTTTCGTTGCACCAAGTGCAGGGGAAGGCGGTTTTTCATTTGCAAAGGAAAATAACCGTGCGCTTATAACGCCTACTCGCGCCGGCTCTTTTGAGATAGACCTTTCGGCTTTTGGGATACTCCGGCGTTCGGCGCGCGTGAGCGTAGTAGAACCCGGCGAGGTGATTCTCGGGGGCGAGGCCGTAGGCATTAAAATGTACATGGAAGGCGTTTTGGTCATCGGCCTTTCTGAAATTCCGGAAACCGGGCGCGCCCCCGGAAAGGAAGCGGGGATTCTTCCGGGCGATCGGCTTTTGGCGGTAAACGGGGAATCCCTTTCAGGAAGCGACATGCTCGAGAAAAGGGTGATGGAAAGCGAAGGCGCCGCGCTCACAGTTTCCGTGTGCCGTGGCGAAAAAACATGGGACGTAAAGATTACACCCGTATACTATGAAGATGGCGCGGCGTATAAAATCGGCCTTTGGGTGCGCGAGAGCACGGCCGGTATCGGCACCGTTACATTCTCTCTTCCTGAAAGCGGCACGTATGCGGCGCTTGGGCATCCGATTCTCGACGCCGATACGGAGAAAATGGTGCCGCCGTCGCATGGCAGCATCACGGAGTGCGAAATCGTATATATCGAAAAGGGGGAAGACGGCGCACCAGGTGCCGTGCGCGGCGTGTTTGGAGAAGATGTCGGCACAATATTGAAAAATGTGGATATGGGGCTTTATGGCAAAAGCAGTATGAAAAAAGACGGAGTTCGCATCCCGATTGCCGTCAGCACACAGGTGGAAAAGGGCGATGCCGTACTAATCAGCGACATTGCCGGCGGCGAGGCAGAGGCATACGCCGTGGAAATTGAAAAAGTGCTGCACCGCAAAAACCCCGGTACGAAAAGCCTTGTTCTTCGCGTTGTGGACGAACGTCTTTTAAGCCTTACGGGCGGCATTGTGCAAGGCATGAGCGGCTCGCCACTCGTACAGGGCGGTAATCTCATCGGCGCCGTGACGCACGTTTTCGTCAATGACCCCACAAGAGGTTACGGAATTTTTATAGAAAACATGCTTTCGGAGGCAGAG
>JAZNJV010000006.1:0-2443 GCA_045578225.1 Clostridia bacterium
CCTCGTCCGGCGGTACATCGCGCCCTGCGAGAAGATAAAATTCGTCTGCCGCATAAATAAAGCGCGTACCAATTTCGGCAAGGAGCTTTTCCTGCCAGGCGGAAACTGTATCTAAAACAGCCTTTGCGCTTTCAGCAGTAAAGGATTCGAGCTTTGGAAGATGCTCGCGAAATTTCGTAATCCCCACCGGCACTACGGAAACGCTCGTCATATAGGGAGAGAGCGTCGAAAGATCTGCGATCGTTTTGTCAAGCGCCGCGCCGTCATTAACATTCGGTACGAGCACGATTTGCCCGTTCATGTGGATGCGCCCCGCGTACAGCGTTTTGAGATGCCGAAGCGCACGCCCTGCATGGCGGTTATGAAGCATCTTGCAGCGAAGCTCGGGATCCGTGGTATGTACGGAAATATTGATAGGCTCGAGCCGCATACGAATTACTTTTTCGATATCGGCATCGCGCACATTGGTAAGCGTTATATAGTTGCCCGTTAAAAAGGAAAGCCGCGCATCGTCGTCCTTAAAATAGAGTGTATCACGAAGACCTTTGGGCAGCTGGTCAATAAAACAGAAAATACATTTATTGGCGCAGCGCTTGGCCTTTCCGAAAAGCGCACTTTCAAACGAAATACCCATATCCGGCGTTTCCGGCTCTTCAATCGTAATGATTTCGCGGCTGCCGTCCGCCTTTAAAACGGAGAGCGTAACCTCATCTGAAAGCGCATAAAAACGAAAATCGAGTTCATCCTCCGGTACGTGTCCGTTTATTTTTTCAATGTAATCTCCCGCCATAATGCCGGCGGCTTCTGCGTCGGAGCCGGGAGAAACCGCAAAAACTTTTGCCTTCATCGTGCCTGCTCCTTTATCGCTCTGTCCATATTTCGCGCCGCATCGCGTATGGCGGCGGATTCGCGCTTATCATAGAGCTTTTTACCTTTGCAAAGACCGAGCGTCATCTTCACATTCGAGCCGCTCCAATGTAAATCGAGCGGAATAAGGGAATACCCCTCGCGCATAACAGAGGCATGCAGGCGGCGAATTTCGCCGCGGTGCAAAAGAAGCTTGCGGTCTCTGAGGGGGTCTTTGTTAAAAATGTTGCCCTGTTCATAGGGACTGATGTGCATACCGAGCACAAATACCTCACCCTCTCGCACGGTGGCATAGGAGTCCTTTAAGGAAACGCCGCCGCCGCGAATGGATTTGACTTCCGTGCCGGACAGGGAAATGCCGGTTTCGTACGTTTCTTCTACGAAATAATCATGCCTTGCTTTTTTGTTTTGTGCGATGATTTTCTCCATCTTCCGTGTCCTCCCAAAGTACAAAATCAATACGGGAAAGCGCGCTGTCTACGCGCGCAAGCTGCACAGTTACCGTGTCACCAATACGGTACGAAATTCCACTTCGTCTCCCCGTAAGAGAAAGCGTTTTTTCATCATACATATAATAGTCATCCGCAAGGTCTTTTACATGCACAAGCCCTTCCGCAAGATTGGGCAGCGTTACGAAAAAACCGAAGTCTAAAACGGACGAAATCACGGCGCGAAAGGTTTCTCCCACAAATCCTTCCATATAGCGACAGATAAGGTAGCGCACAGCCTCACGCTCGGCTTCCACAGCCGCTTCCTCGCGTTCGGACGAAAAGGCCGCGGCACGCTGTGCTTTTGCCGCGAGCGGTGCTGGGTTTTTGCCCGCCAAAATGGTTTTTACCACGCGGTGGCAAAAAAGATCGGGATACCGCCGTATGGGAGAAGTAAAGTGGCAGTAGTAGGAAAGGGCAAGACCAAAATGCCCTGTATTTTCATGGCTGTAGCGCGCTTTCATCATAGCGCGCAGAAGAAGCATTTTGACTACATATTCGCGGTCCTTCCCTGCTTCTTTTTCTAAAAGCGCTGCGGCCTTTTGCCCGGAAAACTTCCCCGGAAGGGAAAGCGAGAGCGAGGCGAGCGCTAGAGAAAGCGTTTCGATTTTATCTTCGTCCGGTGCTTCGTGCACGCGGTATATAAAAGGTGCTCCTAGGTGAAAAACATATTCCGCAATTACGCGGTTACAAAGCACCATGGCATTTTCAATCATTTTGGCGGCACGGCCTTCTTCTCGTTTTGTAAGACCGGACACCTTGCCCTTTTTATCGAGCACTACCTCGACCTCAGGAAGGTCAAAATCAATTGAGCCTTTTTCGTGCCTGCGAAGAGAGAGCGATGTGGAAAGTGCATCTAAAAGCTCAAGTGCCGGCAATACCTCCGCATAGCCGGATGCGGCGCGTCCTTTGTCGAGCCAGGCGGATACCTCTTCATAGATAAGCCTATAGTCCGAGCGGATAACGGCTTCATACACTTCAAAGGAGAGAAGCTTTCCGGTTTTGTCCAGAAGCATTTCCGTCGTAAGCGTGAGCCTGTCTACCCCGGGATTTAAACTGCAAATACCGTTCGAAAGTGCCTCGGGGAG
>JAZNJV010000007.1:0-4107 GCA_045578225.1 Clostridia bacterium
GAATTTTAGCTTTCGGGAACTAGATGAGATTGCTAAAGCAGTACCGGCCGGCTCGGCAGGCCTCACATTTTTGCCGTACCTGTGCGGCGCCACAATGCCTAAATATAATCCGGATGCTAGGGGTGTTTTCTATGGGCTTACCATGGAGCACGGCCGCGGTCACGCCGTACGGAGCATTTTGGAAGCCGTTGCTTGCATGTTAAAGAGTAATTTAGACTACATCGGTGCAGAATATGGGGAAGTACGCACCATGGGTGGTGGTGCGCAAAGTCCGCTGTGGTGCCAAATCAAAGCAGATATGACTGGAAAGACATTCGTTACATTAAAGAACGACGAAACTGCATGTTTGGGTTCTGCAATTTTAGCTGGTGTAGCTACTGGTGTATTTAGTAGCGTAGAAGAAGCTTGTGAGACTTTGGTACAAACAAATAAAATGTACACACCAAGCGGAGAGGACTACACTGAATGCTACAAGCGCTACTGCGAAGTCGACGCCAAGATTTTTTAACAGCAATCAAGCCTTTTTTAAAACAAACCCCATAGGGGACTCGGTAAAAAAGAAATACCCAATTAGACAAAATAAAAATTTTGTCTAATTGGGAGGAGGAAGCAAATGGAGAATTTTCAGGATATACCGGCCGTTTTAAAGGATTTTCTTGTATATTTGGAAGTTATACTCGGTAAATCAGAGAAAACTGCAAAAGAATATTACTATGACCTTCGCACGTTCTTTCGCTATCTACAATGTAAAAACGGTCGCGCTTCTTTTGAGGACTTTGATTCTGTCTCCATCTCTGATATTACGATTGAAGATTTAAAGACTGTTACTCGAAATGATCTGTATGAATATATGTACTATATATCTTCCACGCGTAAAAACGCCCAGAGCGCACGTGCCAGAAAAGTTTCGAGCCTTCGCACGTATTTTAAGTACTTAACTGCAAAAACGGGTTTGCTTTCTGAAAATCCTGCCAAAGAGCTTGATGCGCCTAAAATTCCGGGACTATTGCCGAAGTATCTTACTTTAGACGAAAGCAAACGTCTTTTAGAAAACGTAGAAAGCCAGTTTCCAGAACGAGATTACGCGATTTTAACGCTTTTTTTAAATTGTGGCCTGCGTCTTTCGGAACTTGTGGGCATAAATCTGAGAGATTATGACGGTGAAAAACTACGCGTTTTCGGCAAAGGCGCAAAAGAACGTATTATATACCTTAATTCTGCGTGCCAGACAGCGCTGGACCAGTATTTACAGGTACGACCACATGAAGGCGTAAAGGAAAAAAATGCCCTCTTTTTAAGCCGAAATCGCACGCGTTTAAGCGGGAAAATGGTTCAGGTTATCGTGAAAAAGTCACTGGAACGCGCAGGGCTTGACAGCACACGCTATTCGGCGCACAAACTGCGTCATACAGCCGCCACGCTTATGTATCGCTATGGAAATGTGGATATTCGTGCGCTACAGGAAGTTTTAGGGCACGAACAGCTTAGTACCACCCAGATTTATACACATGTGGATAATGAGCGTCTTCGCGAAGCTACTGCAAATAATCCGCTTTCCCATGAAACGAACAAGCCAAAATCGTAGAAAACACCGCCTTTTAGGCGGTGTTTTTATTAGAACATATGGCGAAGCGAGTGTTCGATATATAAAAGACGGTTATATTTTGCCGTCCTTTCACTTCTACACGGTGCGCCGGTTTTGATTTGCCCTGCACCAAGACCAACTGCAAAATCGGCTATAAATGCATCCTCCGTGTCACCAGAACGATGTGAGATGATTGTCCCAAGGCCATGCGATTTTGCAAGTTTTACAGCCTCAATTGCTTCTGAAACCGTTCCAATTTGATTGGGTTTTATGAGTATGGCATTTGCCGCCTTTTTCTCTATACCTGTGGCAAGACGCTTCGTATTGGTAACAAAAAGATCATCACCAACAATTTGTATTTTAGTGCGTCGCAGAATTTGCTGCCAGGTTTCCCAGTCATTTTCAGATGCTGGATCTTCTAAAGAAATGATTGGATAGCTGGAGATTAAATCTTCCCAATAGCTTATAAGCTCTTCCCTATCAAAAATTTCTCCTGATTTCGGCATTTGGTATACATCGCCTGTAAACCACTCGGAAGCCGCCGCATCCAGTGCGATTTTTACCTCTTCCCCACTCTTATAACCACTTTCTTCGATGGCGCGCAAAATTTCTTCAATTGCCGCCTCGTGGCTCTTTAAATTCGGTGCAAAGCCCCCTTCATCCCCCACAGAAACGGCAAGGCCTCGCGCCTTTAAGCTTTTTCGAAGTGTTTGATAGATTTCCGCGCACATACGAAGTCCTTCGGAAAAGGTTTCAGCGCCCACCGGTACGATCATAAATTCTTGGATGTCCAGATTGTTCGCTGCATGCGCGCCGCCGTTTATGATATTCATCATTGGCAACGGTAAAAGGTCTGCTGAAAACCCGCCCAGATATTGATATGGTTCCATGTTATAGGCCGCTGCAGCCGCGCGAACACAAGCGATAGATACTGCGAGCGTGGCATTGGCCCCAAGATGTGCCTTGTTATCTGTCCCGTCCACTTCTTTCATGATATTATCCACTGTATCTTGTTTTGTTACATCTACGCCCAAAAGCGCATTCCGAAGCTGTGTTTGAATATGATTTACTGCCTTTCTTGTGCCTTTTCCGTGGTATCTCTCGTCTTTATCACGAAGTTCTACAGCTTCATAGCTTCCTGTCGAAGCACCGGAAGGTACCATACCGAAGCCTTCATAGCCGCCCTCGGTTGTAACATAAGCGGCGACTGTCGGATTCCCTCGGGAATCTAAAATTTCCAGTGCTTTTATCTCTTTAATTTTCATAAAATCCCTCTTTTCAAAAAAAGCCTTTATAAGAGAAGTGTCTCCTATAAAGGCTTTTTTATGCAATATGAAAGAAGGTTAGTGTTTTTCCGCAATTCCAAAATGCTGATAGCAAGGACTTGTAACCATGCGACCGCGTGGCGTTCTGTTTAAAAAGCCAAGCTGCATTAAATATGGTTCATATACATCCTCGATGGTAGAAGCATCTTCGCCGATTGTGGCGGCAAGTGTATCCAGGCCCACAGGGCCACCGTCAAAGTTTTGAATAATAGACAAAATCATACGCCTATCCACCGCATCAAGACCGATTTTATCAATTTCGAGCATACCGAGGCCTACATCCGCCACTTCACGTGTGATAATTCCATCACCTTTGATTTGGGCAAAATCGCGAAGCCTTTTCAAAAGGCGATTTGCAATACGCGGCGTTCCACGAGAGCGCGAAGCTATCTCTGCGGCACCATCCTCTGAAATAGCAATATTTAAAATAGAAGCAGAACGCTTTACAATTTTGGCAAGTTCATCATTCGTGTAAAGTTCAAGACGCGAGATGATTCCAAAACGGTCACGAAGTGGTGCGGAAAGAAGCCCTGCGCGTGTGGTGGCTCCTACCAGTGTGAATTTCGGCAAATCCAAACGCACACTTCGAGCACTCGGTCCTTTCCCAATCATAATATCGAGTGCATAGTCTTCCATCGCAGGATATAAGATTTCTTCTACGGATTTACTAAGGCGATGTATCTCGTCAATAAACAAAACATCCATGGGCGCAAGATTTGTTAAAACTGCAGCTAAATCCCCGGGGCGCTCGATGGAAGGGCCGCTTGTGATGCGGATATTGACGCCCAGTTCATTGGCTATAATGCCGGCGAGCGTTGTTTTGCCAAGACCGGGAGGTCCGTATAACAAACAATGGTCCAAAGCGTCATGGCGGAGCTTTGCCGCTTCGATAAACACGGATAAGTTGTCTTTGAGTTTTGTTTGGCCGACATACTCATCCATTCTTCTCGGGCGAAGCGCAACTTCTAGGTCATTCTCCTGTTCCAGTTGCATGGAAGTGATGATTCTGCTTTCTTCAAAATCCATACTCTCTCCCCTATCCTGCAAGCGCAATTAGCGCTTTTTTAATCGTTTCTTCAAGCGTGAAGCCTTCACCAACCGACAGAATAGCGCGGCGAGCTTCCCCTTCACTGTATCCGAGTGCCATAAGTGCACTTATCGCTTCCGAATTTGCTTGTCCAAGTCGGATCGTAGCCA
>JAZNJV010000008.1:0-6931 GCA_045578225.1 Clostridia bacterium
ATAGCAGCCCCAGTCGGAAACGGTTGCGGTGATAAGGTTGTCAGCTGCAGTTGTAACGGCAAGACCGCCCTCACAGCCACAATTACATGCACCTTCTCTGGCATAGGGAATGTGGGCATTGAGAGCTTCCGAAATAGCACCCATGCCGATTTCGTTGCCAAGGTCGCCGATGGCAATATTCAAAACGCCCATCTTCTGAATCTTTTCAAAGAGAACATCCTGCTTAGCTTCCAGCGGTGTTACATCCAGACCAATTGCGTTATGGTATACGCCCTTTGCGTTTGCGCCCGGGCATTCAATACTGATGACAGCCTTGGGCGGCATCTTGGCGATGATTTCATCGGCCTGTGCCGGAGCCTTGTCTGCATCCTTTGTAAAGCAAACTACGCCCATCGAAACGGGAATATTCTTAAGGTCCTCCAGGTCTTCAAAGAGGTGGAGACCTACGCATGCGGCAAGGTTCTTCACAGCCTCGTAGTTATCCTCGGGGCAAATGATAACCGGCTTTGCGCCAAAGGCTTTTACAAGAGCGCGGCAAAGGAGCATGGAACTTACAATACCGTCCATTTCCGCCTTTCTGTAGGGGCGGAGTACAAAGCCTGTCATAACGTAAACAAAGTCGCCTTCTTTTACGGTCGAAACGAGCTTCTTAGCGGCGTGCATACATGTCGGCTCGCCTGCAAGTTCTCTCGATGCTTTGTAGAGAATTTTGCAAACGCCGTATCCTCTCGGGTCGAGATTTGCAAGATCGTCAAGGCTCTGACCGAGATTTAAAATGGTGATATCCTGCTGTGTCATTTTTATTCTCTCCTTGCAATTAGTTTGTAGCTTCCATGAATTCGCGAAGCACTTCGTCCTGAATAGCCTTCAGAATTTCCGGTGCGCGGCCGCCAACGGGCTTACCGTCAACTACTTCTGCTGCAAGACAGAGAGAACCGGAAGAAGAAACGATAACTTCGTCAGCATTCATAAGGTCATCCATTGTGAACGGTGTTTCATCTACAGCAATACCGAGCTTCTTGCAAGCCTTGATAAGGTGTACACGAGCGATGCCGGGGAGAATGAGGTGATCTGTCGGCGGGGTTACAAACATGCCATCGCGAATGATATGTACGTTGCTGTGTGCACATTCTGTAACTCTGTCGCCACGGTGGAGAACCGTTTCATCGCAGCCGGCTTCTTTAGCCTTCTGGGAAGCCATAACAGACGGAATGAGGTTTAAGGTCTTAATGTTGCAATGGAGGAAACGAGTATCTTCCATTGTGATAAGCTTAATCTTCTTGTATACGTCTACGATATCCTTGGGGGAGATGGCAATCCAGAGATTTGCCTTGGAGCCGTCGGTCGGGAATACGTGGTTACGCTTACCGGTGCCGCGGGTTACCTGCCAGTATACGAAGTTTTCGCCGGTATCCATCTTGGAAACCATTTCGTTTAAGATGGCCTTCATTTCTTCTTTGGTCTGTGCAATTTCGATTTTGAGAAGTGCAGCACTGTTGTAAAGACGGTCAATGTGTTCGTCAAGTGCAAAGATTTTGTAGTTGCGGCTGTAGGTTGCATCATATACACCGTCACCAAAATAGCAGACTCTGTCGTTCATCGGAACGGACATTTCTTCGATTTCGCCGAATTTGCCGTTGTAGTAGCCAAGATTCTTCATAAAAACATATCTCCTTTTAACTGATTTTCATGGAGGAATTTCTCCATTCCACCTTTTGCTTCATTATACTGTGCACAGAAGAAAAAGTCAATATTCCCCTGAAAAATCCGCATTTTTTTCGCCGGCAAACAGTACGGAACAAAAAAATTCTGTATGCGGCATATTTAGGAGAAAAATGTCGATTTTTCGTTGCAGACAAATAAAAAACCCCGCAAAACCTGCGGGGAATCCGTGCAAAAACGGTGAGTAAGTCTGTAAGCCGAGTTCTGTCTTAGACAATCATCTATCTACGCCGCATATTGCTATACGGCTTTAGCCACCGGTCGAAGAAGCGCCGGGCCGGCTTATCTCTTCTGTCGGTGTTGCACCGGGTGGGGTTTATACGGCCGGTATGTCTCCATACCGCCGGTGAGCTCTTACCTCGCCTTTCCATCCTTACCGAAAAATCGGCGGGTGTTTTCTGTTACACTATCCTTAGAGTCGCCTCCACCAGACGTTATCTGGCACCCTTGCCCTGTGGTGCTCGGACTTTCCTCACCAAGGCGTGCGCCTTGCCGCGATTGCCCGACTTACTCACGAAATAAGAATACCATAAGAGGAGAGGCTTTGTCAATCTTTTTCTCGAGAGAGGGGATAGAGAAGTGCGCGAAGCCGCCCGATGGCCCGCTTTTCCGCGCGCGACACCTGCACCTGAGAAAGTCCTAGGACCGCGGCCGTTTCGCTTTGCGTTTTATCCTCGAAATAGCGGCATAAGATTACCTGCTTTTCCAGGGGATTTCCCGTGTCAAGAAGGTGGCGGAGCACAGCGCGATTGGTCGCCTTTTCGGCTACATCCTCCTCGGAAGCGATTACGTCCATGAGAAAACCGTCCCCCTCGCAAATGGGTCGCTCTAACGAATCGGGCGTTTGCACGGCTTCGAGAGCGGCCGCAATTTCTTCTTTTGGCACATGCAGAAAGGCGGCGATGGAGGAGAGGGTGGCCTCGTTGCCTGTTTTCTCCGCAATGAGGTGCGCGGCAGAAGCAGCCTTAACGGCAAGCTCCTTGGTGCTGCGGCTGACTTTTATCATGGTGTTATCGCGAAGATGCCGCCGCACTTCGCCCATAATCATAGGTACTGCGTAGGTGGAGAGGGCAAGTCCGCGTTCTGTGTCAAACGCGCGCACAGCTTTTATAAAACCGATGGCGCCGATTTGAAAGAGGTCCTCATCCTCTGTACCGCGTCCTCGGAAGCGGCGCACTACGCTATGGATGAGGGGTGTATTTTCCTTCGTAAGTGCCTCAAGGGCCGCCGCGTCGCCGCTTTTGGCGGCGCAAATGGCGTTATATGTAGCGCTATCCATAAATACGCTTCGTCATCACAACACGCGTGCCTTCGCCTAACGCCGAGGAAACGGCGAGGCTGTCCATGAAGCTTTCCATAACTGTAAAGCCCATGCCGCTTCTTTCAAGATGCGGCTTTGAGGTGTAAAGCGGTCGCATAGCCTTTTCGATATCGGCAATGCCGCGCCCACGGTCGCGCACGGTAAAGGTGAGAAGATTGCCGCGCGCCTCCATTTCGAGATATACGCGGCCGCCGCGCCCTTCGTAGCCGTGAATAATGGCGTTTGTTACCGCTTCGCTTACGGCGGTTTTAATATCGGCAATTTCCTCTACTGTCGGGTCAAGCGCCGCCGCAAAAGCAGCCGCCGCCACGCGCGCAAAGCCTTCGTTTACCGAACGCGCGTCCAGAATGATTTTCACTTTGTTTTCCATGTCTCCTCCTCCTTAAAGGCCCGCCGCCGCATCTGCGACAGTTTCGAAAATCGGTATGATTTTATGAATGCCTGCAAGGCGAAGGAGCTTTTCTGCCTGCTCGCTCGGCGCAGCAATTCTCGTTTCGCCCCCAAGCGCCGAAACGGTTTTGAAGCGCCCGATTAAAATACCAAGACCCGAGCTATCCATAAAATGCAGTCCCGAAAGGTCAAAAATAAGATTTCGCATGCCGGCAGAAGAAAATCGCGCTTCGAGCTCTCTTCGTACCTCGGCGGCATTATGGTGATCAAGCTCACCGCGAAGGGAAACCACTAGCGCGCGCCCTGTGGTTTTGCATGTAAGTTCCATGCTGTACGCCTCCTTTTTGGATGTTAAAAATTAAAGGTAAATGGAGTATTCTTCGCTAAAATCTCAATTCCTTTCGCGAAAAAACACTACTTTCGTCGAATGGGTTTTTTTGGAAGAAAAATTAAAGAATTATGTAAACCAAGGAACAAGAAAGTAAAAACAGCGGGAGAGAGAAGTGAAAAAGTTATCCACAAAAAAAGCGTGATTTTTCAAGTTATTCACAAAGTTTTCCACACTTTCCACATGGTTTAGAGGGGGTTTTCCAAGAATGTGTGGAAAACTATAAAACGCGTTTTTATCATAAAAAACATGGTTTACAAAATTCTTGAATATGCTGTAAAAATTAGGGAAAAATTTGAGAATTCTTGAAAAAAATACCGCCGCGTTGCAAAAGACAGAAAAACAGCGGCAACAGAAAAAGGAGCCTTCGAAAAGACTCCTTTTTAAAAGATTTTTTATATATGCAAGATAACCTTCGCAACAGAGAAATATAATGCGAGCGCACAAATATCTACAAGCGTGGTGATAATGGGGGAGGCCATGATGGCCGGGTCAAGTCCTAATTTTTTAGCACCAATCGGCAAGAGACAGCCGAAGGATTTTGCAATCACGCATGTCATAAAAAGACTTACGCTGACGGCAAGCGCCAGGAAAAAGGCTCCGTCATAGAAAATCCAGATGCGGAGAAGGTTTACTAGCGCAAGCGCAAGGCCGCAAAGCGCAGCCACGCGAATTTCCCGCCACCAAACGCGAAGCGTGTCCCGTCCGCGGATTTCGCCGAGCGAAAGACCACGAATAATGAGCGTAGACGCCTGCGAGCCGCAGTTACCGCCGGTGTTCATAAGCATCGGAATGAAAGAAACCAAAATCGGCATGACGGCGAATGCGTCTTGAAATCGTGTTAAAATGGCACCGGCAAGCGCCGAGGCAAGCATGAGAAGGAGAAGCCAAACCACACGCCGCTTTGCGTGGCTGAAAACGCCGGTTTTGAGATACGGCGACTCCGAAGGCGTAACGGCGGCCATGAGCTCAAAGTCCTCGGTGTTTTCCTGCTGGAGAACTTCTACAGCGTCATCAATCGTGATGATGCCGACGAGCCTTCTCTCGCGGTCGACAACCGGAAGAGAGAGGAAGTCATATTTTTGGAAGATGTTTGCAATCGCTTCTTTATCTTCATCGGTAGAAACATAAATGACCTGCGTGTCCATAATGTCACCGATGCGCGCATCCATACTGCTTAAAAGGAGCGTTTTTACCGTAACCAAACCTTCAAGCTTACGGTTTTCGTCCATAACATAACAGGTATAAATAGTCTCTTTATCAGGCCCTGTGCGGCGAATAGTTTCAAAAGCCGCGGCAACAGTCATTTCCTTTTTGAGACCGACGAACTCAATCGTCATAAGGCTTCCGGCGGAATCTTCCTCATAGCGGAGGAAGCGGTTGATGAGTGCACGCTTTTGCCCATCTGCATTTTTAAGGACGCGCTTTACCACATTGGCTGGCATTTCTTCAATAAAGTCTACAGCGTCATCTAAAAAAAGGTCATCAATAATGCCGGAAAGCTCGTGGTCGGTAATCCCTTCCACAATCCGCCTTTGCGCATCCGGCTCCATGTAACTAAATACGTCCGCCGCGGTTCCTTTCGGGAGAAGGCGGAAAACGAGAACCGATTCCGTTTCCGAAAGAGTGTCAAAAAGCGCTGCGGTGTCTACGATATTAGCTTCTGCAAGCTGCGTGCGAAGCGCCGCATACTGGCGCGTTTCCAGAAGCTCTAAGATATTTGTGAGCATAAAAAAAGCCTCCCTTCAAAATAGGCGCAGGGAACAGAGAATAGCAAACTACACCCGCACGATGCGGAGAAGCGTTGCGCTGTGTTCCAAAAGCCTTTTGGGATGGCAGCTAAAATCTTGCAGACCACCCCGAAACATAGTTGGTATTCCATAATCGACCGGGGTATCCGTCCACAAGCTCACTTCCTTTTTTCTTTTATGTGAATCGGTGAAAGTGTCACCGATATACTTATTTTACCATATAAAATCAGATTTGTAAATACTTTTTTACGAAGAATACAAAAGGCGCCGCAGAAAATGCAGCGCCTTTTTAAAAAACACTTCTTATTTGAGGTTGTTTTCGAGGATTGCGAGCTGGTCGGCGATTGCCTTCGGCAGCTTGTCACCAAACTGTGCGAAGTATTCGCGAATGCCTTCCACTTCGCCGCTCCAAACAGCCTTGTCAACACTGAGAAGCTCATCGAGCGTAGCGGCATCGATGTCAAGACCTGTAAGGTCAAGGTCACAAGCCTTCGGCAGGTAACCGATTGCAGTTTCGGTAGCTTCTGCTTTGCCTTCGCAGCGATCGAGGATCCAGTTCAGAACACGCATGTTGTCGCCAAAGCCCGGCCACATGAAGTTGCCTTCTTCGTCCTGACGGAACCAGTTTACGTGGAAGATGGACGGAGCCTTGTCGCCAAGCTTTTCGCCCATTTCAAGCCAATGTGCAAAGTAATCTGCCATGTTGTAACCGGTGAACGGCTTCATAGCCATCGGGTCGCGGCGAACAACGCCAACCTGACCGGCAGCAGCTGCGGTGGTTTCGGATGCCATGGTAGCACCTACGAATACACCGTGTTCCCAATCTCTTGCCTGGTATACGAGCGGAGCGGTCTTTGCACGTCTGCCGCCGAATACGATTGCGGAAATCGGAACACCTGCGGGATTTTCAAATTCAGGAGAGATGCAGGGGCAGTTCTTAGCCGGTGCAGTAAAGCGGGAGTTCGGGTGAGCAAGCTTGTTGCCTGCAGCTGTGAATTCCTTACCGTCTACCTTTGCACCCTTCCATTCGGTTGCATCCTTCGGGGGGTTCTTATCGAGACCTTCCCACCATACAGTCATATCTTCATTGTTGATAGCAACGTTTGTGAAGATAGTGCCCTGACGGGTAGAAGCGAGAGCGTTGAAGTTTGTCTTTTCGCTGGTGCCGGGGGCAACACCGAAGAAACCTGCTTCGGGGTTGATAGCATAGAGTCTGCCATCTTCGCCGATGCGGAGCCATGCAATATCGTCACCAACTGTCCAAACCTTGTAGCCCTTTTCCTTGAGGTATGCCGGCGGAATGAGCATAGCGAGGTTTGTCTTACCGCAAGCAGACGGGAATGCTGCAGCGATGTACTT
>JAZNJV010000009.1:0-2738 GCA_045578225.1 Clostridia bacterium
GTGTTTCTTTTACAATTTTGATGCCTTTATAAATGGCAAACGCCACGATGGCTATATCAATAACGTCCGTAATACGCATGAGCGTTAAAAACCGCCATACCGCTTCAAAAAACTGCACCAAATCACCCTCTCCCAAAGTTCTTTTTTTCATTATATAATAAAGGCGGTCGTTTGTCAAGGCGTAAAATCCCTGCTTTTTGGCGTTTTTCTGTGCTTTTTCGTTGACAAAACCGTAAATTTATGGCATAATGAACGAGGTTATCCCAAACGTTTACAGTGCGCGTCAAAGGCGCACGAAAAGGAGTAAAACAATGATACAGTTCCATGTCTACCCCGGCGGCAAAAAAAGAATTGTAACCTTCAGCTATGATGATGGCTCGCAAAATGACGCACGGCTAATTGCCCTTTTTAACCGCTACGGTGTAAAGGCTACCTTCCATCTCATCGGCGGCAAATACAAAACGGCGGATACGAAAACAGCGGCCGAACTGCGTACGCTTTATACGGGGCACGAGGTTGCCTGCCACACCCTTTCACACGGTTGGCCGGCTAGAATGCCTGCCGCCTCTTTGGTAACAGAAATTATGGAAGACCGCAAAATATTGGAGAAGATATTTGCACGGCCCATTCTCGGTATGTCCTACCCTTGCGGCGTGTGTGACAAAGACGTCACCTCCATTTTGGCTGCCTGCGGCATCTTGTATTCCCGCACCACGCGCGCAACCGACCGTTTCCGTCTGCCGGATGCCTTTCTCCTTTGGGATCCCACCTGCCACCATCGCGATGCGCAGAAGCTTGCGGAAAAATTCATGGACACATTGGATTCAGAGTGGACATCTCCCCTCTTTTATATTTGGGGGCATAGTCACGAACTGAAGACGGAAGAGGATTGGGCCTACATGGAAGCACTTCTCAAAACGCTTTCAAAAAGTGATAAAATCTGGTACGCTACCAACATGGAAATCTATTCGTATTTTACAGCGCAACAGCATCTGCAAATTTCAGCAGATGAAACCATTTTCTATAACCCTTCCGATATCCCCGTATGGGTGGAAAGAGATAAAAAAGAAATTTTGGAAATTCCCGCCGGAAAAACGGTAATTTTCGCAAAAGAGTAAGGAGCATACCA
This sequence comes from Clostridia bacterium, assembly GCA_045578225.1. Lineage (GTDB taxonomy): Bacteria > Bacillota > Clostridia > UMGS1883 > UMGS1540 > SIG447. The sequence goes on from JAZNJV010000009.1 coordinate 1,130, forward strand.
TGAAACAAAGAGAAACTTTTTCGTCCCGTCTTGGCTTTATTTTAATCTCGGCCGGCTGCGCCATTGGTCTTGGCAACGTGTACCGGTTCCCCATTATCACCGGAGCCTACGGCGGTGCCCTGTTTGTACTTTTTTATATTGCATTTTTGCTTCTTTTAGGCCTCCCCATCATGATTATGGAGCTTTCTGTGGGCCGCGCCTCACGGCGAAGTATTGCCTCGTCGTTTGATGTCCTCGAAAAGCCCGGGCAAAAATGGCACATCCTTAAATACCTCGGCATCGCAGGCAATTATCTTTTAATGATGTTTTACACCACCATTTCAGGCTGGATGCTGATTTATTTTTGGAAATATGCCACCGGCTCCATTTTAGTACATAAAACCCCTGAGGCGCTCGGCGGTGTGTTCGGCAGTATGGTGGCCAATCCGTGGCTTTTAACCGGTACCACCTTCTTGGTCATTTTACTTTGCTTTGGTATCTGCTCGCTTGGTCTGCAAAAGGGTGTGGAGAGAATCACCAAAAAAATGATGCTTGCGCTCTTTGCTTTGATGATTGGCCTTGCTGTGTATGCCTGTACGCTCGAAAACGCCGGTGCTGGCCTTCGCTTTTATCTTATTCCAAATTTACAAAGCATTCGGGAAAGCGGACTTTGGACGGTGGTTTCCGCCGCAATGGGACAATCGTTTTTCACGCTCAGTATCGGTATCGGGTCTATGGCTATCTTTGGAAGCTACATTGAAAAGGACCGCCGCCTAGGAGGCGAAGCGCTTACGATTATGTCGCTGGATACCTCGGTGGCGCTTGTGTCGGGTCTTATCATTTTCCCCGCCGCTTTCACGTATAACAACGGCGTAACGGCCGATGCCTCCACCGTTGGCGCAAGCTTTTTGTTTACCACACTTTCCTCGATTTTCAATACGATGCCGGGCGGCCGCATCGTAGGCACTCTCTTCTTTTTGTTTATGATTTTCGCCGCTTTTTCGACCGTAATTGCCGTATTTGAAAATATCATTTCCTTTTGGCTGGAGCTTACAACGCTTTCACGCCGTAAGGTTTGCACCATTAACATTCTCCTCGTTCTGCTTCTTTCCTTGCCGGCCATTTTAGGATTTAACGTGCTTTCTGAGGTACAGATTCTCGGCAAAGGGATTATGGATTTGGAGGACTTCGCCGTTTCGAACATACTCCTTCCGCTCGGCTCTCTCGGGTACCTGCTTTTTTGTACTACGCGGTACGGCTGGGGCTGGAAAGCCTTCTTTGCGGAAGCGAATACGGGTGAGCGTGGTCTTCGCTTCCCGCGCATTCTAAAAGGCTACGTTTCCTTTGTGCTTCCGGTGATTATTCTGATTTTATTTGTGGCTTCTATTTTATAAAAACAAATAGAAAAAAGCGACTGCAGACGCAGTCGCTTTTTTCTTGCTTACATTTCCAAAACGGGATATCCTGCTGCTTCCAAAGCCTCACGAAGAACAGCATCCGGCACTTCTTTTGATAGGGTTACGGTAGCGGTACCGCTTTCATGGCTACATACGGCTTTGATAACGCCGTCCACACTCTCAAGGCTCTTTTGTACCCGTCCCTCACAATGCGGGCACATCATGCCCTCAAC
>JAZNJV010000010.1:0-3596 GCA_045578225.1 Clostridia bacterium
TCTTTATAGGAGAAGTAAAGACGCGGTGCGCTACCGGTTGCCCATACGGAAACATAATAGGTCTCATTTTCTGCCGGCATCGGGAAAGTGCCTATGTTGTTGTACTGCGGGCTTGTGGTTGTAAAGGTTACAACGTTGCCGCCGTACGTATCATAGGGCTTTGTAGCCGCTGTATCGATTGCAAGGCTGCCCCAGTTGTCTGCCTTGCCGTCTTCATCCTGATCAAGGAATGCACCGTTAAAATCTGTGAATTCCGGTACCTCAATTTCTACTGTCTGCTTTACAATTTTCATGTCTGCGTAAACAGCATCGAACTGTGCGTTCAAGGAAAGCTGGGGAATAATGCCATTTGTATTTACAAATGTTTTGCTGTACTTCGTCCATTCCGTTACATCATAGAAGTTAAAGTCTTTTCCGTTGCTCAGTTCGGGGGCGATTGTTGTTCCCCATGCGCCGTCCCAAAGCTGAAACTTACCTGTGCCCTTGTAATAGACGGAGAACTCGTAGGTTGCGCCTACTTCCAAGTTCGTAACTATAGGATACGAACCATTGGAGCCTACGAAATTACCGGTGTAGCCTTCGTAGGGAAGGTCAGCCGGGTAATTGGCATCAGAAGCTGTGAGGATAGAGCCACCGACCCAACCATCAAGCATTCCATCGCCATTTGCATCAGCGAACAAATCTTCAGGATTTAAGGTGCCTGCGTTTGCTGCCAATACTGCTGCCGGCATTACGCTCATAATCATCGCAATAGCCAGAAGCAAAACTAACATTTTACTTGCGCGTTTCATATTTGTACCTCCTAAATTTAATTATGTACAGCATTGATTGTACTATAGCATTCCTATAAACGCAATAGCAAAAAATGCTATTTTTTTGTAAAATATTGCTTTTCTTTCTAAATGCCTATTTTAAAGCGCTTTTTCGACGCGGAGGGACGTAAACTTTTACTTATTTTTTGCCTTTTTTATAAAAAGTACCTTCCGCCGCATCTTTTATCCGCGCCGTATTTTTCGGAATGTTTTATTTTCCCCGCCATATGTATATACTATGAAAGGAAGTGCAAGATATGGCAGAGCACATCTTATATGCGTGCAATTCGATATGCGGTATTCTCTGGGGCCCTTTCGGGCAGGCGCATTTTCTCTTCACGGGGCTTCTGTTTTCTGTGGGTACGGGTTTTTTTCAGTTTCGGCGTTTTCGGCTTTGGATACGGTATACTTTTTATTCTCTATTTAAAAAGGAAGAAACTCCTAAAAAAGGTATTTCGGAATTCGGGGCGCTTGCCACGGTTTTGGCCGCGACTGTGGGTACGGGGAATATTACGGGCGTTGCCGCCGCCCTCTCCCTCGGTGGCCCGGGCGCTATTTTCTGGATGTGGGTTTCCGCTTTCCTTGGCATGATGACGGCGTATGCCGAAAACGTACTTGGTATTTTATTTCGCACACGGGATAAAAACGGAAATTATGCGGGCGGCGCTATGTTCTACATGGAAAAAGGACTTCGATTTCGTCCGTTTGCGGTGCTTTTCTCTTTCTTTTGCGTGCTTGCTTCGTTTGGCATGGGCAACATGGCGCAGATGCAAGCCGTTTCGGAAGCTGCCACAGCGCTTTTTCCCGTGTCTCCTCTTATAGTGGGCGCGCTCTCTGCAATACTTCTTTTTATCCTTCTTCGCGGCGGCCTTTCGCGCCTCGTACGCGTGACGGAAACGCTCGTGCCCTTTATGGTGCTTTTGTTTTTTGGCGGCTCCCTTTATTGCCTACTCACGCACGCGTCTGCCCTACCCTCCGCCTTTCAGATGATTCTTTCTTCTGCTTTTGGGGCACGACCCGCGGCAGGCGGCTTTTTAGGATACACTTTTCTACAAACCGTTCGCACGGGGGTCTCCAGGGGCGTTTTTTCGAATGAGGCTGGCCTTGGAAGCGGCGTTTCCGTGTATGCGGCATCCGAAAACGGCGAGCCTTGCATCTCGGGCATGTGGGGTATTTTTGCGGTTTTTGTAGATACGATTGTCGTTTGCACCTTGACGGCGCTTGTCATTTTAACGAGCGGCGTGTACGTGCCGGGCGCAGAAGTTTCCGGTGCTTCTCTTACTGCTGCCGCCTTCGAAAAGGGGCTTGGGGGCTTTGGCTCCGTCTTTATTTCCGTTTCCACCATTTTCTTTGCGTTTGCCACCGTACTCGGGTGGAGCGCCTTCGGTGCACGCAGTTTTTCCTATCTTTTTGGTATGCGGCGGCTTCCCCTATATCGCTTCCTTTATATTTTAAGTGCTTTTTTAGGTTCTTTAGGCAGCATGGAGCTTGTTTGGGGTATTTCCGACGTTTTTAATGCGCTGATGGCGATTCCGAACCTCGTAACGCTCCTCCTTTTATCGCCTTTGGTGTTTCGGGAAACGCGGCGTTTTGAAGCCTCGACTCTCTTTTAAGCTTTCGTTATTTTTAACAAAATTTAGAGGGATTTCAAAAAATTAGGTTGACAACATGTCGATATTATAGCATAATGTAAGAAGAGGTGATTTGAACAAATGAACTCCAAGCTTGAAACATTCAAACAGAATATGAAAGGGAAAAAGGTGGTTGTCCTTGGAATTGGCATCAGCAATAAGCCTCTTATCCAGATGCTCCTTTCCTACGGCGCCATTGTAACTGCCTGTGATAAAAACGATGAGCTGACGCCGGACCTCGTTGCGCTTATGCGCATGGGTGCGAAATTCAGCCTCGGTGAAAAATATCTCGACAATCTTGACTGTGACCTTTTAATCCGTACCCCGGGTATGCGACCGGACCTTCCGCAGATTCTTGCCGCGAAAAAGCGCGGTGCGAAGGTTACGAGCGAAATGGAGCTCTTCTTTGAGCTTTGCCCCTGCAAGATTATCGGTATTACGGGAAGCGACGGTAAAACGACCACTTCGACTCTCATTTACAACCTTTTAAAGCGGGAAGGCTACACGGTACATCTCGGCGGCAACATCGGCACACCGCTTCTGCCCAAAATTGAATCGATTGAAAAGGGACATTTTGCCGTTGTAGAGCTTTCGAGCTTTCAGCTGATGAGCATGAAGAAGAGTCCGCATATTGCGGTTGTGACGAATATGTCACCAAACCATCTGGATATTCACAAATCCATGGAGGAATACATCGAGGCGAAAAAGAACATCTTCCTGCACCAAACCAAAACAGGCCGACTTATTATCAATGCCGACAATGAAATTACGGCCGGATTTGCGAAGGAAGCCGTGGGCAGCGTTTCTACGTTCAGCCGCGAGGCGGACGCCGCTTCCGTTCTCCTTCGTGATGGTACGGTATATCTTGAGGATACGCCGATTTTAGAAACTTCGGACATTATTTTGCCCGGCATCCACAACGTGGAAAACTACATGGCGGCCATCGCTGCGGTTTCGAAGCTCGTAAAGCCTGCCACGATTCAAAAGGTTGCAAAATCTTTTGCAGGTGTAGAGCACCGCATTGAATATGTGCGCGAGGTGGACGGCGTAAAATTCTACAACGATTCCATTGCATCGAGCCCCACGCGCGCGCGTGCCGGTCTTTATTCCTTTGAACAGAAGGTCATTTTGATTGCCGGCGGCTACGACAAGC
>JAZNJV010000011.1:0-28290 GCA_045578225.1 Clostridia bacterium
GAAAATGTTAAGAGCATGGCTTGCTACGCAGCGTGCCGAAACATGGATAACGGAAGGCAAAAGTTCGCCTGCCATCTTGTACATGTTCGGAATCATCAGAAGGAGACCCTGCGAAGCTGTGTATGTGGTCGTAAGAGCACCTGCAGCGAGGGAGCCGTGTACGGCACCGGCTGCGCCGGCTTCGGACTGCATTTCCACAACCTTAACAGGCTGGCCGAACATATTGTTTCTCTTGTCTACCGCCCATTCGTCGGTAACTTCTGCCATAACCGAGGACGGGGTAATCGGGTAGATTGCCGCAACATCGGTAAAGGCATAGGATGCCCATGCGGCGGCGTTATTACCGTCCATGGTCTTCATTTTTCTTGCCATGTGAACATACCTCCTATATTTATATATAAAAATATTTTTCACTATCTTGTAGTATATCAAAAAAAAGCTCGTGTTGTCAATCATTTTTTACGGATATATCGTATTTTTTTGACGTTTTTTGCTCCTTTTACAGAAAACGGCCGCCGTACCCATACGCCATGGGCACCGCGACCGTTTTTTACTTACCGAGACAAAATTTCTCGAAAATGCGGCTAATGACTTCTTCGGATACAGAAAGCCCTACAATTTCGCCGAGGTATGCAGCTGCCGTTTCAAGGTCAACCGCCACGAGATCCTCGGGAAAACCGTTTTCGAGTGTGGAAATGGAGAGCGCGATCGCCTCTCTCGCCTTCACGGCCGCGTCCCGCTGGCGCAGATTTGTAAGGCGCACCGCATCTGCGCGGCGAAGAGAATCGCCCAAAGCAATGCGGTCGAGAAGTGCCAAAATTTCTTCTTCGAGCCTAGAAAGGCCCTCCCCTGTTTTGGTTGATATCGAAACCGAGGGACAGGAAAATGCCCCGTCGTACTTTGCAAGGTCGGTTTTATTTAGAACGACAATGCACGGCTTTTCTTCGGCGAGTGCCAAAATTTCTCTATCTTCCTCCGTAACGCGTGCGCTATCGAGCACAAGAAGGCAAAAGTCTGCTTCCTTCACATACGCTCTGGCCATTTCGATGCCGACTTTTTCCGCCTCTCCCTCGCCTTCGCGAATACCGGCGGTGTCCCCAAATTTTACGGCAATGCCGCCTAGAGAGATCACTTCTTCCACAATGTCACGCGTGGTACCTTCCACATCCGTTACAATGGCACGGTATGTGCCGAGAAGTGCGTTTAGAAGAGAAGACTTCCCCGTATTCGGTCGCCCCACAATGGCACATCTGACGCCTTCGCGAATCATTCTGCCGCCGCGGGCAGACGCGATGAGCGTATCCAGTTCTTGTTCGATTTCGAAAAGTTCTCTCGAAAAGGTTTCGCGGGATAAATATTCGATATCCTCTTCCGGATAATCGGCCGCCACGGAAAGCCGGGCAGTGCAATCAATAATCCGGTCGCGAATCGAAGAGATGGCTCTTGAAAGCTTGCCTGAAAGCTGGTTGACAGCGGCCACCGCCGCCGCATCCGCCTCGGCATGAATCAAATCCCCCACGGCTTCCGCGCGCGCGAGGTCCATTTTCCCGTTGATAAATGCGCGGCGCGTAAATTCGCCGGGGAGCGCGAGCCTTGCCCCATGATCCAAGACGAGCGAGAGTACCGCTTCTGTAACGCGTACGCCGCCGTGCACGTGGAGCTCTGCCACGTCCTCCCCCGTGAAGGAGTGCGGCGCGTGCATACATACGCACATGCCAAAGTCGATCACCGATTCCGCCGTGCCGATTTTACCGTACTGCATAAGATACGGCTGTGCCGCCGAGGGCGCGGTTTTTCCTTTGAAAACACGGTCAGCAATCGTAAGTGCCTCCGGCCCGCTAATGCGGATAACGGCCACCCCACCCGTTCCGCGCGGGGTGGCGATGGCCGCAATTGAATCGTCTATTCTCAAAATAAAGACGCCTCCGTCCGTGTATACAAATCCTTGTATACCTTATTTATTTCCCTTGTATGCAATCACAACCTTACGATTCGGCTCCTCGCCGGTGGAATAGGTTGTGACCATCGGATCATCCTGCAAAACAGAATGAATGATTCGGCGTTCGTACGGGCTCATAGCTTCAAGCGTTACATTTCTTCTGTAGCGAACGGCGTTGCCTGCAAGCTTCTTTGCAAGTCTCTGCAGCGTTTCCTCGCGACGCTTTTTATAGTTCTCCGTATCGAGTGCGATGCGATAGTATTCCTCCGTGTGACGGTTTACAGCAAGGCTTGTCAGATACTGAAGTGCCGAAAGCGTTTCGCCGCGGCGACCGATTAAGATGCCCATGTCTTCACCGGCAATGTCGATGGAAAGCGTGTTTTCCTCGTCAGCTTTTACGGAAATTTCAGCTTCTAGCTCCATAGAGTTTAAAATGTGGCTCAAAAAATCATGTGCACGATCCTCCGGAGAAACTTCGTTCACCGTAACACGCACGCTGGCTTCTTTTCCGTTTAAACCGAGAAAGCCTTTTTTGCCTTCCTCCAGTACTTCCACCGTGACCATATCTTCTGTTACGCCAAGTTCACAAAGTGCGGCGTTTACTGCCTCATCAATGCTTTTTGCGTTTTTGATTACGCTTTTCATGGTATGAAAGACCTCCCTCGTCTTGTATCTCAACTTTTAAAATTCTGCCCAGGATCACCTGCTGCAGAACCTGCGTAATGCTGCTGATGAACCAGTAAAGTGATGCCGACATCGGCAATGTGAACGTGAAGAACAGCGTCATGAGCGGCATGAACGTCGTCATGCTCTTTGTCATCTGCTGCGTCTGCTCCGCCTGCGGATTCTTTGCAGTGTCCGGATTTGCCGTCATCTTCTGCGACACGACGCCCGACAGATATGTGGCGCCTGTTGCAAGAAGCGGCAAAATCCATGTGGCCAAAATCGCGAGCGTAGGCGCGAAGGTGAACACAGGACGCACGGCAAGGTCGAGACCGCAGAAATTAAAATTCATGCCGGCTGCCTGTGCGGCCGTAATCTGTGCATTCAAATCTTTTGAAAGACCTTCAATGCCCATAATATACGTACCCGGACGGTATACAATGTTGACCATGACAATCAGAATGAGAAGCTGGAAAATCATGGGCAAACAACCGCCGAAGGGACTTGCATTGTTCTTTTTATAAAGCTCCATCGTTTCGCGACTGAGTTTCTCCTGGTCATGCGCGTACTTCCTCTGCAGTTCTGTAATCTGCGGTTGGAGCTTCTGCATCGCAGTCATAGAGCGCTGTTGCTTAATGCCAAGCGGCAAAATCAACACTTTCATCAAAACTGTGAAAATAATCAACGCGACGCCAAAATTTTCGCCGCTGTGAAAATAGATGAATCGAATAATAGAGCCAAACAGCTCATAGAGCCATTGTAACATGTTTTCTTCCTTTCTGCGGGATGCGCTTACTCCACAGGGTCATATCCCCCGGGATGAAACGGGTGACAACGCAAAATTCGCTTCAAAGCTAAAAAACTGCCTCGACATGCTCCATACCGCTCAATCGCCTCCATCGCATACTCCGAGCAGGTCGGCGTATACCGACAGCACGGTTTTTTTAGGGGCGAAATATATTTTTTGTATCCGCGGATACAAAAAAGCAGTACTTTTTTCATGCCAGCAGTCCACACTTTCCGAGGAGTGTTCTGAGTGAGGCGCCGGATGCGTGAAACTCAGACGTTGCCATTCGCGCACGCGCGACAATGACAATGTCAAACCCGTCACGGATTTCCGCCTCCATGAGGCGGTAATTCTCTTTAATCAGACGCCGCACACGGTTGCGCGTTACGGCATTGCCGACTTTCTTACTGACGGTAATACCCAGGCGGTTTTGACCGTATCTGTTCTTTTTATAGTATACGACCAAAAGGCCGGACGCCTTAGAACCGCCTTTGTAATACAAACTCCGAAATTCATGGTTTTGTCGCAATGCTACCGTCTTTTTCATACAATCTTACGCACAAAGAACCTTTCTACCTCTGCGTCTTCTTCTTGCGAGAACCTTGCGGCCGTTTGCCGTGCTCATTCTCTTTCTGAAGCCATGTTCCTTCTTTCTGTACCGTTTGGAAGGTTGATATGTCTGAAGCACGTAATACACCTCCTTTTGCCTTTCTTACCGATTGTTTCACGTATCCTCTGTACCTTTGGGTACAGATACTATCCTATTATATCGAAGGATTGTCCCTTTGTCAAGCTTTTTTGGAAATATTTTCGCTCTCACCCTTTGCCTTCGCTATTTCGCTTTCCAGTTTCTCAATGCGAATGAGCATACGACAAAGCTCCTGCGAAACCGGGTCGGGAAGGTGAATCTGGTCGAAGTTATTCACGCGCTCGTTATCCCGTTTTACAATTCTCGCCGGCACGCCTACGCACGTGCAATTCGGCGGCACCTCGCTGAGGACTACGGCATTGGCGGCAATTTTCGCATTATCTCCTACCGTGAAGGGACCGAGTACCTTGGCACCGGCGCCGATGAGTACATTGTTGCCTATAGTAGGATGGCGCTTTCCTACATCTTTCCCCGTACCGCCTAAGGTTACGCCCTGATAAATCGTGACATTATCCCCGATTTCCGCCGTTTCCCCAATGACAACGCCCATACCATGGTCGATGAGAAGGCCACGGCCGATTGTGGCACCGGGGTGAATTTCCACGCCTGTGAGGCGCCGCGATATGTTCGATACGAGTCTTGCCAAAAACGTGCGCCCGTGCCGATGGAGAAAATGCGCCAGACGGTGATAAAGAACCGCCCAAAGCCCCGGGTACAGAAAGAATACCTGCACCGCGCTTTTGGCGGCCGGGTCACGTTCCAGTATTGTTTTAATATCATAACGGAGATTTTTAAACATATCTTTCCTCCTATTCTGCACAAAGTTTATCAGCGATTTTTTGATATACCGCTTCGCCTATCCCGCGTACCTCCATGATGCAAGAAGGATGCGGAAACGGACCGTACTTTTCCCTGTGCGAAATAATTCTGCCCGCAAGCGCAGGGCCGATGCCCGGAAGCGTTTCCAAAAGTGCCGCGTCTGCGGTGTTAATATTGATGTCTCCGCCTACAGGTTTTGGCGGAATTCGTTCTTCTGCGTACACGCTTTCCATGCGGTTTTCCACCACCGCCTCCGGCACAGGCACAGCGTGCCAAAAGGCGGAAAGCCCTGCATGCAAAAGAAGCAGTATGATAAGCACAATGCTTGCTATTTTCTTTTTGGTCGTTTGCATAGATTCTCCCAAAACAAAACCGCCGACTGCCTGATACCTTTTGGTACGGGAAGCCTCGGCGGCAGTTTACAATTTTATTTATGGTACAGCTTCTTCGTTTGATACTTCGGCTCGCAAGTTAAATGTATGCCGAGTTTTCTGTATACGTCCTTATCCACCTGCGATAAAAGCACGGTAGAATGTGCCTCACAGCCGCGAAGGGCCGAAAGCTGCTCCGTGGCAAGCTTTGCGGCATGGCTTTGTGTGGCACTCATGGTAAGCGCAATCAGTACCTCATCGGAGTGCAGGCGTGGATTGTGATTGCCTAAAATATCCGTTTTAAGCTTTTGAATCGGCTCAATAACGGACGGCTCGATAAGGTGCAACGAGTCATCAATATGCCCGGCGGCTTTTACCGCATTTAAAAGTGCGGACGAAGAGGCGCCGAGAAGATTGGATGTTTTTCCCGTGACAATTGTTCCATCATGCAGCTCAATGGCCACAGCCGGCATATCGCCCGTTTCCGCGCTTTTGGAAAGAGCTGCAGATACCACCTTACGTTTATCGGGCGTGGTTGCCGCATGGTTCATAATAATTTCAATTTTCTGCGCCGGCTCCTCGCTCCATCTGCCAAGCCGATTCTCGCAAAGGGCATCATAATACCGGCGAATAATTTCTTCCCGTGCCGCTTCTTCTACATTCTTATCGTCTGTAATGCAAAAGCCGGCCATATTGACGCCCATATCCGTGGGCGATTTATACGGGCTCTCTCCCCAAATGCGTTCAAACATGGCATTGAGAACGGGGAAAACCTCAACATCGCGGTTATAGTTTACCGCAATCTCCCCATACGCCTCAAGGTGATCCGGGTCAATCATATTTACATCGTTTAAATCCGCCGTAGCCGCTTCATACGCAAGGTTTACCGGGTGCTTTAAGGGAAGGCTCCAAATGGGGAACGTTTCAAACTTTGCATACCCCGCCTTAATGCCGCGCAAATTTTCATGGTAAAGCTGCGAGAGGCAGGTGGCCATTTTGCCGCTGCCGGGGCCCGGCGCGGTGACTACCACAAGCGGACATTTTGTTTCAATATATTCATTTTTGCCGAAGCCTTCTTCGCTTACGATATGCTTAAGGTCGGTAGGATAGCCTGCGATGGGGTAATGCACATACGTTTTAATACCAAGCTTTTCGAGCTTTTCGCGAAACGCCTGTGCAGAAGGTTGTCCGTCAAACTGGGAAATGACAACGCTGCCCACATAAAGGCCGATAGAACGGAAGGCATCAATAAGGCGAAGTACCTCTGCATCGTACGTAATGCCAAGGTCACTACGCATTTTATTTTTTTCGATCGCATCCGCGCAAATGACGATGACGACCTCTACATCTTTGGCGATATTTTTCAGCATGAGCACCTTACTGTCAGGTCTAAAGCCCGGCAATACACGTGCCGCATGATGATCGTCAAAAAGCTTGCCGCCAAATTCGAGGTACAGTTTGCCGCCAAACTGCTGAATGCGCTTTTGAATCTGCTCAGATTGTTTTCTTATGTATGCGTCGTTATCAAACCCTATCTTTTGCATGATATCCTCCTCAAGGCGCAAAAACGCCATAAGAAAATTATACCACGCCACGAAAAAAAGTCAAGACTTTCTTCGATAAAACTATTTAAAATCGAGCGAACGTACGGTAATTCGCACCTCGTCCACCAAAATCCCCGTCATTTCCGTCACCCGTTCCGTCACCGCCTCTTGAATTTCGCGCGCGGCTTTCTGGATGGAGACACCGTACTGCATGCTCATCTCAAGATGGAATACGAGGCTTTCCTTCCTCTCCTCCGCGCTGCAAATGAAGAGTTTGGACACGGCGGGATGCGAGCGCGTTTCATGGGCGCAAATCGTAACGAGTACGCCGTGCGCTATCGTAAAATCCCCGAGATAACTGTAGGTGGGGCGCACAAGCGTCTTTTCGCTTTCCTCCCGCGCGGCAGGGCGAAAAATTTGAAGGGGGTCTAGCCAATAGCCGGAAAAATCCTTGCGGATTTGAAACGTGGGCACGGGAATAACGTGTTTCCCCTCCGTGGTGCGCACCCGGCGCGCCGTTTCGATTTCCTCACTGGTAGAAACATCCGTAATATAAATAATTTTTTCGGGCTTTGGAACAGAAAGCGCGGCGGCAATTTTCTCGACCATTTCGACCGAGGTGCCCACAATCATAAGCGGCACATCGCCTTCCGCCGAAATCGCACGTCGCACCGCTTCTCGATGCGAAGCCGAGAAAAAAAGCGCACGCTTGACAGAGGCGAACTTCGTCTTCTCCCGTTTTGCAGAAATGCCGGCAATGGCCGTGGTGCCGCGAATCAAAAGTCCGTCATCAATAATAAGAGGTATATTATTTTCTTTTGCCACTTCCGTCACGCGGTAGCTTTTCCCCGTGCCGCTCGGCCCTACAAAGCCGTATACCGCCATCCAAAACCCTCCAAAGTGTTATTCTTCCGTACGCGGAAACATTTTTACCGTTCCGTTTATAATATGCGCGCGGTTAATAAAGTCGCGTGCCATTCTTCCCCTGGCCGTTTTGCCTTCGACATAATAGCCACCCGGGAGCGCGGCGAGAATCTTCCCTTCCGTTACCCTGTAAAGCCGCTCCGCATCACGGTCTTTTCCGTAGCCGCCGGCAATCCATTCCACAATCGTTACCGCATCACCTCTTGAAAATTCCCGGCGGTATCTTCTTTTCATATTATCCAGCAAAATCTCGCGGTTACTTTCGAGTACAATTTGCCGCATTTCCGCTTCGATTTGTTTTCTTTTTTCTTCTCTTGCGCGTTTGCGCTCGGCGCTCGTTTTCATAAAAGCGTCACCTCTTTTAAAACACTGTTGTCTTTTCGTTTATATTATATGCAATCCGGGGGAAAAAGTCAAGAAAAGCGCAAAAGAAATACCGCACTTCGAAATCCTCTTTTTTACCGCACGACAAAAAGCTCGGCGAAGTGTTCGCCGAGCTTTTCTTACTTTATAACTGTATGTCGTTTGATTTTGGCGGTGGTCGTTTTTTCCATGGGTTCATCGGTGATTTCAATGTGCTTGATATACTGATGCTTTGCCATGTTGCGGTTTACCTCGTCGATACCGCCTCGTACCGTTTCTTCAATTTCTTCTGTTGTTTTGCCTTCGAAATACTCTTTATTATATACTACGCGTGCGCTGATGATGAAATCATCGCCGCGCGGGGTGCCGTATACCATGCTCTCCGCCACATACGGCAGCGTGCCGATAAATGTTTCGATTTCTTCAGGATATACGTTTTTTCCGTTTTTCAAAACAATAACATTCTTCTTGCGGCCGGTGATATACAAAACGCCATCGCGATCCATGCGGCCAAGGTCGCCCGTGTGGAACCAGCCGTCCCGTATAACCTCGCGCGTTGCTTCCTCATCCTCATAATACCCGAGCATGACATTGGGGCCTTTGGCGAGAATTTCACCGATGCCGCGCGCATCGGGATTTTCGATTTTAATTTCCACGTTACAAAGCGACTGCCCTACCGAGCCTCTTCTGCGAAGCTTTATGTTCTCTGCTGCAAGCACGGGCGAGGTTTCCGTAAGACCGTATCCCTGCACCGTGGTAATGCCAAAGTCATTAAAGGCTTCACAGATTTCGGGGTTTAAAGCAGAGGCACCGCTTATAATATAGCGCATTCTGCCGCCGAGAGCGGCGTGAATATCCTTAAAAATCGCACGTCTTTTATCTATGCCAAAACGGAGAAGCATGCGGCTCAGTTTTCGACCTATTGCGAGTTTCTTTTCCTTGCCCTGTTTCTTTACGGTGTGCATAATCTTTTTATGAATGCCTTCGATAATGAGCGGTACGCACACGAAAACCGTAACGCCGTATTCCACAAGGTTCTGCGCCACATAGCGAAGTCCGTCACAAAAAACGTTTGTAGCGCCGTGCGCCAAAAACATAATCGTGCCCACATTGCCAAACGTATGGTGAAACGGCAAAAAGGCCATGTTCACATCAGTGGGGTAAAACTTCTGGCTTCGGCACATGCCATATACGTTGGAAAGCACATTCCGCTGCGAAAGAAGAACGGCTTTCGATTTGGCCGTTGTACCCGAAGTAAAGAGCATAATGCCTGCCTCCTCGGGGAAAAGCTCTGCGTCCAAATACGCGCGCTCCCCTTCCGAAAGAAGACGCTCGCCTTCTGCAAGATACGTGGAAAGGCGGTCAAGGTCTCCAACGTCATCCATGCAAATATACCTTTTTATATCGAGCTCTCCGCTTTCCGAAAGGGCTTTGAAGGTATCATAAAATTCCTTCCCGAAAATAATGCAGTCGGCCTCGCTTCGGGAAAGAAGCGAAATAATCTCTCTTTCCGAAAGACCTTTATCGAGCGGCACTGCCATACCTGCACCGCATAAAACGGCGAAGAAAGAAAGCATCCATTCATAGCGGTTTGCACCGATAATCGCAATGCGGCGGCGCGGAAGGTCCTTGGAAAGAAGCGCTGTGCCGAGCCTTTCGATGTCTTTTGCAAACGCCGTATACGTAATATACGTATATTCCTTTTTGCTTTTATCTTTTTTTATAATAAACGCATTGTTTTCGGGATATTTTGCCGCCACGGTATGCAGCATATGCCGAAAATCTCTGTATTCCTCAGCCGGGTACATAGTTCTAAAATCGTTCAAAAAATCACCTCATCTGGTTTTTGTGATTAGATTATACCATGTTTCGAATATTTTGTCAAGACCGGCTCCTATTTTTTCTCTATTCTGCTTCCATTCTCCGAAGCTTATCACGAAGGCGGGCTGCATCTTCAAATCGCAGTTCTTTGGCAGCTCGCTGCATTTCTTCGGCAAGGCGGCGCATAATTTCCTCGCGATTTTCGCGGGTTTTTTCCGCAGGGTCTTCCTCGTACACCGTAGCTTCGATAACTTCATGTACCGCTTTTTGGATGGTTTTCGGTACAATGCCGTGTGCCTCGTTATAGTCGCTTTGGAGTTTGCGACGGCGGTTCGTTTCGTCAATCGCGCGACGCATGGAGCCTGTTACGGTATCCGCATACATAATAACCATGCCCTCTGCATTTCGTGCAGCGCGGCCGATAGTCTGAATGAGAGACGTTTCGCTTCGAAGGAAGCCTTCCTTATCGGCATCGAGAATCGCCACAAGAGAAACCTCGGGAAGGTCAAGCCCTTCGCGGAGAAGGTTAATGCCTACAAGCACATCAAAAACCCCCATGCGAAGGTCACGAACGATTTCCATGCGCTCAATCGTTTCCACGCCGTGGTGCATATATTTGACTTTCACGCCCATCTCACGAAGATACTCCGTCAAATCCTCCGCCATCTTCTTTGTGAGCGTTGTTACAAGCACACGTTCCTTCTTTTCCGTGCGTACATAAATTTCGCCAAGAAGGTCGTCAATCTGCCCCCCGACGGGGCGCACCTCCACCTTCGGATCCAAAAGCCCCGTGGGACGAATGACCTGCTCGGTAATTTGTGCCGAGCGTTCGCGCTCATAGGCGGAGGGGGTTGCACTCACATACACAACCTGCCCCACCCTTTTTTCAAATTCGGCAAAATTTAAAGGGCGGTTATCAAATGCAGACGGAAGGCGAAAACCGTATTCCACAAGCGTTTCTTTTCGGGCGCGGTCGCCCGCGTACATCGCACGCACCTGCGGAATCGTAACGTGGCTTTCATCAATCACCAGAAGATAATCCTCGGGGAAATAATCCATAAGCGTATACGGCGCGCTCCCCGGTTCTCGGCCGCTTATATAGCGGGAATAGTTTTCGATGCCCTGGCAAAAGCCGATTTCCTGCATCATTTCAACATCATAATTCGTGCGCTGCGCAATTCGTTGCGCCTCGAGAAGCTTCCCTTCCCGCCTAAAATACGCTACGCGTTCGTCCGCCTCTATTCGAATCTGGCGAATGGCCTCTGCGAGGCGCTCGCTCGTTGTAACATAATGCGAGGCCGGATATATACCCACATGTTTTCGTCTGCCGAGTATCTCCCCCGTAAGTACATCAATCTCGGTAATACGCTCAATTTCGTCCCCGAAAAATTCCACGCGTACTGCTCTATCCCCTGAGCCTGCCGGGAAAATTTCGAGCACATCGCCCCGAACGCGAAATTTACCGCGCGTAAAGTTTACATCGTTTCGCGTGTACTGAATGTCCACAAGCTGGCGAATCACTTCGTCCCTGTCCTTTTGCATCCCGGGGCGAAGCGACACAATCATACGGGCATAGTCTACAGGGTCACCAAGGCTGTAGATGCACGATACGCTCGACACCACAATCACATCGCGGCGCTCGAGAAGGGCTGCTGTAGCACTGTGGCGGAGTTTATCAATTTCATCGTTTATCTGTGCGTCCTTTTCGATATACGTATCCGTTTGCGGAATATACGCCTCCGGCTGATAATAGTCGTAATACGAAACAAAATACTCGACCGCATTATTCGGAAAAAACTCGCGAAACTCGTTGTAAAGCTGGGCTGCAAGTGTTTTATTGTGCGCCAAAACAAGCGTGGGCTTTTGCACGCGCGCTATGGTATTTGCAATCGTAAAGGTTTTACCGCTGCCGGTAACGCCCAAAAGCGTCTGCTCCCGTTTCCCCTCTAAAATTCCACCGGAGAGCGCTTCAATGGCTCGGGGCTGGTCGCCCGTCGGTTTGTATGGGGCGTGCACTTCAAACTCTGGCATCGCATCTCCCCCTCCCTACTTTTCCTCGTTAAAATAGTCGGTACGAAGTACAATTTCATTTACGCGTTCGCGCCGATAGAACATCTCATTCATTTCTTTCACATAATCTTTTCGTGCCGCATGGTATTTTTCAATATCCTCTTCTGCAAAGTAGTGAAGGTCCCCGTCATACCACGCGCCGCTGCTAAAGTACGTATATCCGGGATACGCCGTGTCAAAAATATCCTCGCCGAGCCAATACGGCGTCTTTTCAAGACCGAAGAGGTTCACCACCGTCGGCAAAATATCGAGTGTGTTGGTCACTTTCTGGATTTTACTGCCGGAAAGGCCTTTGGCGTAAATGAAAAACGGCGTTTTTTCCAGCATATTGGGGGTTTTGGCATCGGACAGAGCATATAGCTTTTCCCAGCTTGAAAGTCCGTAGGCAAAATGGTCAGAAAATCCGATGATTACCGTGTTTTCAAGTTCTCCGCCGGCCTCGAGCTTTTCGAGCAAAATGCGGAAAAATTCGTCGGTATCATGCGCCAAAATCAAAGCATTATTGACTTCTGCATCCATGCGGGGATTTATAAGTTCGGGGTACTGGGCGCGGATTTTCGAAAGCTTCGTATCTGCATACGTATAGGGAAGATGCGCGGAATACGTAATGATGTAATCGAAGAATGGTTTTTCTCCCTTTGGCACCATCTTTTCGTAGAGTTTTTCGTTTTGGATGGCCGCAGCGTCGCACTGTGCGTCGCGCTCTTTCATATACGTCTGGTACGAAACATATTCCTCGTAGCCAAACGCTTTGTGCATATCGCCCCGATTATAAAAATCGGGCGTATTAAAGTGGAAAGAACGCGTCTGATACCCCTTTTTTCGAAATTGGTTTGCAAGCGAATACGGATAGGCATTTTTCGAAAGCTCTGCCGCAGGCGTGCCGGCCGCCATCGCGTGGTAGCCTGTGTTTACGGTAAATTCTGTATTAAATGTATAGCCCGTACCGAAGGTAGAGGCAAAATGATTCGTAAAATCAATGCCGTTTTCCATCATGTAGCAGATGGTAGGCGTATAGTCCTCGCGAATCATCCATTCGTCAAGGCTCTCCATCATGACCATGATGACGTTCTTGCCTTCGAAAAGGCCTGTCATATCATTGGCCTCGGAAGGTTTATTTTCCCCAAAATACGCCGCCGCGATATCCGCCGTTTCTGCATTTAACTCTTTTTCAGGGAAGGTCATACGAAGTACATTTCGAAATACATACTGATAGGCCCCTGCCGTATGCATGGAGCGGCCCGTATCGGTAAAGCTTCGGTAAACGCTCTTGCCGTGCGTAAGCTCCGCCTCTCGGGGGCCTTCGGTCTTTCCGGCCTCGGTCATCATAAAGGTGTGCAGCGTCACAAGCCCCAAAATCGGCACAAGTAGCCATAGTCCTGAAGGCGCAAACTTGTCCCTTTTCCAAAAGCGGAAGGTGCACACAATTAAAAACACCTCAAGGGCGGCAAAAAGCAAGAGCTTCCAATCGACAAGACCTAAAATGTACCCCGAATAGTCCATAGCCTGTCCTGTCATGCCGATATTATCGAGCCAGAAAAACTGGTTAAATATGCGAAAATACACATACCCCGAGACCATGAACACCGCAAAAATCGAGGAAACAGCAATATATAGAGCACGCCCTATGCGGCGCGGCACAAAGCCGGTAAAAAGAAGTACAAAAAAAGCCACCCAAAGTACGGTGAAAAGCGTGGGCACGCCACGAAGCGCTTCGATATAATAGCTTCTACTCTGTATTCTGAGCACCAAATCCGGCAAAAGAAGCGATAAAAGCATGGTAACTATATATAGATTTCGTTTTAGAAAGTTCTTTGTTTTTTCTGCCATAAAAATTTCCTTTCTGTTCTGAAAGCTTTACAGTATTATACCACGTGCGGTATAATAATTGCAAGAATCTCTAGGTATTTCCTCTTTTTATTTGACGCCCTCTTCGGTGTGTGGTATACTAACGAAGGAAAGGAGGCCAAAATGCAAACATTTTCTGTAAGCTTTAAACTGCCGCCCGAAGGCGGCGATTTTATAAATGCCGCCGCGCGCGCCCTGGGTACGGCGGCAGAGAATATCGAATCCGTTTCTATCTTAAAACGTTCTATTGATGCGCGCCGCGCGCCCGTCTATGTTTATAGCGCCGCGGCAAAAGTCAAAAATGAAAAAGGAATTCATGCGCCTGTATATATCGCGCCCGAGCCATTTTCTGTGCCGCGATGTTCGCTGCGCCGTCGCCCCGTTGTGGTGGGGCTCGGGCCTGCGGGTCTATTCGGCGCGCTCATTTTAGCGCGTGCAGGTGCCCGCCCGATTGTACTTGAGCGTGGTGAGTCCATAGAAGGCCGTGCTCTTACGGTAAAACGGTTTATGGATGGCGGCACTCTTTCCCCCGCCTCCAACGTGCAGTTTGGCGAAGGCGGTGCCGGTGCGTTTTCCGACGGCAAAATCGGCACAGGCATAAAAAGTCCTCTGCTCCATTTTGTGAAGGAAACATTTATCGAGCACGGTGCACCGGAGGAAATTGCCTTTGATGCGCATCCACACATCGGGTCGGACCGCTTGCCTTCTGTGGTGCGCGGCATTCGGGAAGAAATCATTTCCCTCGGCGGCGAGGTGCATTTCTCCTCGCAAATGACGGATTTTTCTGTTTTAAACGGCGCCATTTCGGCGGTTGAAACGCCCGATGCCGTATATGAAACCGACGCACTTCTTCTTGCCGTGGGGCACAGCGCACGCGATACCTTCGCGCTGCTTCGAAAAA
Source organism: Clostridia bacterium (assembly GCA_045578225.1). Lineage (GTDB taxonomy): Bacteria > Bacillota > Clostridia > UMGS1883 > UMGS1540 > SIG447. The sequence continues at coordinate 14,700 of JAZNJV010000011.1, forward strand.
AAGGCGCCGATATGGTGGCGAAGCCGTTTTCGGTGGGCGCACGCATTGAGCATCCGCGCCTCGAGATTGACCGCGCGCTTTACGGCAATGCTGCCTCTGTGCTTCCTGCTGCGGAATACCGCCTTGTGACGCACCTTCCCTCCGGGCGCTCCGTATACACCTTCTGCATGTGCCCGGGCGGCTATGTCATCCCTGCCGCAAGTGAAGAGGGCGGCGTGGTTACAAACGGATACAGCCTCCATGCGCGTGACGGGCAAAATTCAAACGCCGCCGTTTTGGTGGGGATTGACCCAGAAGATTTTGGCAGCGACCCCTTTGACGGCGTACGTCTCCAGCGTGAAATAGAAGAAGCCGCCTATAAAGTAGGCGGCGGCACATATAAAGCCCCTTGCCAGCGTGTGGATGATTTTCTTACGAACCGCCGTACAACCGCTTTCGGTACGGTTTCGCCTACGTATGCGCGTGGGGTAGTTCCCGGGCATATCGGAGACTGCCTGCCGCAGTTCGTAACGGAAGCCATGCGCGAGGCACTTCCCTGTTTTGCCAAAAAGCTTCCGCCATACGCTATGGGCGATGCACTTTTAACGGCGCCGGAAACGCGTAGTTCCTCTCCGCTTCGCCTTTTGCGTGGCGAAGACAGGCAAAGTAACATACGCGGCCTCTACCCCGCCGGCGAAGGAAGCGGATACGCGGGCGGCATCATGTCGGCCGCCATTGACGGCATCGGTGCCGCGCTTTCCATCCTCGCTACACAAAATGCGTAAGGCATAAAAGTACAATAACGCCCGGAAGCCCCAGCGTGCCCGCAAGAAGCGCCGTGACGGGATTTACAGCAAGATGCAAACCGATACTCGTTCCAAACGTATTGATAAGAAGCAGCAAAATACCGCCTACCGCGATGCTAAAAAGCACGCGCAAAATAAACACCAACGGTTTTCGAAAAAGGCGCAGAAAAAGAAGAACCAGAAAAAAGCCGGCGAAATACAGAAGGACTTCTCCATAAAGCTGCATGTCCAAAAACCCCCTTTCAAGCTATGTATATGCTTAAAAAGGGGGTTTTAGTATTCTTCCGTATTTTTTACAGCTTATTATTCTGGCGAAGCTCCGCGTCCATCACGCTTGTGCCGTAATACGTATAGACGAAGGCGATAACAGAAAAGCCAAGGCAGGCAAACAGCACGATGAAGCCGATATTAAAATAGAACAGCATGACGAAAACGGCAAAGGCAAAAAGACTTCCCAAAAACGCCAAAATGCAACCGGGTAAATGACTAAGTGTGAGCTGCAACGCTGTTTTGAGAGCCGTGCCAAGCCTCATATCCACTGTAACAAGAAGCGGATAGAGGAAAAAGTGCATCATGATATACATCCAGAAGACGGCGAGGGCAAAGAAGCCAAGCGTCAGGGACATAAACGGCGGCAGCGGCATCACGGCGCTATTGATAAAGTATAAGCTCGCCGCGCCCAAAAGACCCATAAAAAGAATAATATCGAGGATGAAAATGCCTAAAGCTTTCCAAAAATTCTCTTTTGTATTGGAAATAAAATCATCCCAAACCCAGGCATGGTCTTCTCGTGAAAAGTTGCGAAGAACATACGCCTGCCCTGCACTGCCCGGGCCTGCCCCTAAAAAGCTGACAAGGAAAAGCGAGCAGTAAATGCTCATATACAATATGAAGGCAGGATCCTTTAAGGGACTAAACAGCACCTGCAAAACCGTGGCGCAAAAGAAATACACAAGGAAAGCCGGAATGGCAAAGAGTGTATATGAAAGGCTGAGACTTACAAGACGCCAAAATTTTCGCCCCAAAATATCAAAGAACAGAAAAAAGCCGCGCTTTTCCGGTGCATCCTTATCTACGCCGGGACCGGGCTTATCAAAATTAAAAAGACCAAAGAAACCCATGTTGTTCTCTCTCCATTTTTAGTAAAATTATTTGTCCGTAAGCGTTTCCACCGCTTCGCGCGGTATGTGCCCGATATTTTTTACGGGCGCACTCTGGTAATCGAAGCTACGGGCAAATGTGTCCATCTCCCCGCGAAGGCGGGCGAGTTTTTCCGCCATGTGCGTGTGCAGCACCTTATAAAGTGCAGCATCCCCCTTCCCCATTTTGGCAGCGAGGGCATAAAAGTGCGAAAGGCAAACCCCTTCAGACTGTAAATACTTTTCCAAAAAATCCGGCTCTTTTTGCAAAAGCCACAGGCAGTTCTCGATGCATTTATCCATCTGCCGCGAAACTCTTTCGCAAACGGCGCACGTTTTTTCTCTGTGCTTACCCGGCTTCTTCGCTTTTACAAATTCTTTTTCCAACGTGTCCAGCCGCGTCTGAAGTGCTAAAATGAGCGGCAGCTTTTTCGGCATGGCCAGCATCGCCTCGCCGTGTGTGCGGCAAAACCCTCTCGCATTCGTTTCGATGCGAACCGAAGGCTCCATTACCGCCGCGCCCATGTAATACTCGAGCGCTCTATCGGAAAGCTCTTTTTCGATTTTACAAAGAAAGCAACCGCCGCCTTCTTCTATCGCTTCCGTCAGCGGAATGGTGTAGTTATGCTCCTTCATGCCCATTTTCCCTCCCGTATGGTTTTGAGAAACGCGAGAAAATACAGAAGGAAAGCACAAATAGCGGTGCACACCGGCGCCCACTGCGCGAAAAGGCGCGAAAAGACGCTCATCTTATCATAAAACAGAAGAATGGACATCACAGAAAGGGAAGTGACTACCGTAGCCAGTTTCCCGTACCAATTCGCGGCTACTACAATTTTTTTACGGTATAAAAAGAGACCGCCCAAAAACATCAAAAATTCTTTTGCCAAAATCACAAACACGGCCACAGACGGCATACGCTCGCAAATCGCAAGAGAAATCAAAACCGTAAGCTGCATGCCTTTATCGGCAAGCGGATCGAGTAGCTTTCCCACATCGGTAATCATATCAAACCGCCTTGCGATATATCCGTCTAAAACATCTGTAAAGCATGCCGCAAAAAAGACGATTGCCGCCGCAGAAAATGCCTCTAGATAAAACATATAGGCAGCAACAGGAATCATGCAAATTCGCAGTAGTGTCAAAAAGTTTGCGATGTTCACGTTTTTTCCTCCGTTTCTTATAGCAGTACTATCCGTTAAAATAAATCTTTTATCCCTTTGTATAATATATCTATTATAGTACATTTTTGCATATTTTGCAACTATTTTTACGATTTTTTCGGAAGGCAGCTTGACCTTTTCGTCAAATCGGTATATACTAATACGCGAGGTGAATTTTATGAAGCAACATCTTTGGTATGCAGGGAAGATTTTTCTCGACCGTCTTCTTTTTAATTTTGTAACGTTAGTCCTTCTGCCGTTTTTCATTGCCATGATTGACTCGTTTTCGCTGGGCCCCATCCTTTTTTCGGCCGCGATTTGCATGGTCTATCTCGGGATTGTCTATGATACGCTCTGGAAAGTGGGCAAACATGACCGGCAGTCCTATGCTACGGAAAAGCCGTATCCGCTAAAAGGCCTTGTGATTGGTCTTATCGGCGAGCTTCCTTTTTGGATTGCCTTTTTGATTCTTTTGGCAAATCCTGCCTCCAAAGGTGTTTTCGCCTTCTACCGCGTGCTTTGCATCGGCACCTATATGGGCTTTGTGCCCGAAACGCATTTTACCGCAGGATATGGCCTTGTGCTTTTGATCGCACCTGCCTTTTGTGCGCTTGGGTATTTGCTCGGACACCGAAAACCGAAAGAGGAAAAAGAAAGCCTTATGCACAGGCTCATGTATAAAGAAAAATAAAAAATTGCGGCCCTATATGCGGCCGCAATTTTTAATATCCAATTTCTCTGGCACTTTTCTGAAGCTTTGCCGCACTTTCCAGTAGCGCCTTTTCCTCCGTAGTGGAGAGCGGAATAGGAATCGTTCTTCCTATACCGGCGGCAGAAAGCGTTCTTGGAAGAGAGAGGCAAACATCCGAAATGCCGTATTCGCCACGGCAAAGGCCTGAAACGGTTAAAACCGTGCACGTGCTCCCGCCCATGGCGCGCACAATGCGCTCCGTACTCATGGCAACAGCGTAATACGTAGCGCCCTTTCGCTCTACAATTTCATAGGCGGCATTCTTTACGTTTTCACGAATTTCCTCCATGCTCTCACCGCCGCAATGGCCGCATTGGTCGCAAAATGCCCCAATGGAAAGGCCGGCAATCGTGGCCGCATGCCATGCCGCCACCTCGCTGTCGCCGTGCTCGCCGATAATATAGGCATGCATATTTCGGGCATCAATATGTGTGTGCGCGGAAAGATGGGCGCGAAGGCGCGCCGTATCGAGCACCGTGCCGCTTCCAATCACGCGAGACGGCGCAAGCCCTGTGATTTTTAGCGTAATATACGTTAAAATATCCACGGGGTTTGTTACGACTAAAAAGAGCGTTTCCGCCCCTACATACCGCATCACTTCCCCGAGGATACTCTTGAAAACGGCGGCATTTTTAGAAAGCAGATCCATGCGCGTTTCCCCTGGTTTTTGCGCGACCCCTGCCGCTAAAATGACAATGTCGGCACCGCGTGCGTCTCGGTATGTGCCTTTATATACCTTTGTAGGACGAACAAAGGGAACGCCATGCATAATATCCATGGCCTCCCCTTCTGCCTTTTTCTCGTCTATATCAATAAATACAATTTCGCGCACGGTTTCTTTAGCCATAAGGGTAAAGCCTATGGTGGCGCCCACAAAACCCGCGCCTATAATCACTACTTTTCTGTCCTTCAAAATCTCGTCACCTCAAAAAGAGTGTGCCCGTTTTTTAAAAGGACATACGGGAATTTAAGAAATACCTAAAAGTGCTTCGGCGTTTTTATACGCAATTTTTTCCAGTTCTGACGTTGTCAAATTTTCAAACTGCACGCCGCCCACATACATCGCGGGATTGCATACGGGGTAATCCGTGCCGAACAAGATGCGGTCCGCCCCTACGCTTTTAACGCCATGCTCGAGCATGGTGTAGCGGAAAAGACCGGTGCCGGAAATGTCGAGATACGCATTTTCGAAATCCTTCAGCCTTTCGAGATTGACGCGGTACGCCGGCGCATCACCGGGGTGTGCAAACACAAACCGAAGATGCGGAAACTCGCGGCAAACTGCGCGCATATCCTCATCATCCGTGGGATGACAGCTTACGACCATGCCGAGCTCCTCACAAAGCGCAAAAATCTCTCCGCAGTCGCGATACTGCCAGCCGCCGGCCGATTGCGGCGTGAGCTCGCCAATCAGGCGAAAGCCTTCTTTATGTACTTTCTCGATAAGTTCGCAGCTTTCTCTTGTGTAATTCGGGTCAATGCGAAAGCCGGGCACATAGAAATCGGGGTGTTCTTCATAAATCTCCATGGCAATTTTGTTTTCAAGCCGCATTCTTTCGCCGAAATCCATATCTTTGCGCCGCACAAGCACGGACCCTGCCGCGCGGGTAATGCCTATACTTTCCAGAGCCTTTCTCTGGTGTGCATACCCCACTTCTTCGCTTGGCATATATATGGTTATATTCTCTGGTTTTTCAATGTACGGATGCGTGTGAAAGTCAAAAAAACGCATAAAACCGCCTCCTTCTCCTTCATTATATACGCCCCACTTCCCTTTGTCAAGGCTAAAATAATCGCCACTTGCAAATATACTTTTCCTATGGTAAGATAAAAGAAAAAGGAGGTGCCGCCTTGGAGCGTTTGATTTTTCATATTGACGTAAACAGCGCATATTTATCTTGGGAAGCCGTGCGGCATCTCGAAAAAACCGGCGAGGATATTCGCCTCATTCCGTCGGCCATTGGCGGCGACCGTGAAAAACGTACGGGGATTATCCTTGCAAAATCGATTCCTGCCAAAAAATATGAAATTAAAACGGGGGAGCCTGTCGCCATGGCGCTTCGAAAATGCCCTTCCCTATTTTTGGCAAAGCCGGATTTTCGGCTTTACGAGCGGTCTTCTGCCGCATTTATGGAAATCTGCCGCGACTATACACCGGTTCTCGAAAAGTTTTCAATTGACGAGTGCTTTCTCGATATGACGGGCACCGAGCTTTTATTTCCTGACCCTATTCGCACTGCGCACGAAATCAAGGACAGAATTCGGGAAGAGCTTGGGTTTACGGTAAACGTCGGCATCGGCGAAAACAAGCTCCTGGCCAAAATGGCGAGTGACTTTGAAAAGCCGGACCGCGTGCATACGCTATTTAAACACGAAATCGAAAAAAAACTTTGGCCGCTTCCCGTAGACGCCCTCTTTATGGCCGGACGCTCCACAGCGGAAAAGCTGAAAAAACTGAACGTGCATACGATAGGGGAACTTGCTGCTTTAGGGCGGCATACGCTCGAATCGGTTTTCGGGCAAAAACACGGCGCATCCCTTGCGGCCCACGCTTTGGGCGAAGATGATTCTCCTGTTTTAGCCGTGCCTGAAAAGGCGAAGGGCTACAGCATTTCCACCACGCTCGAGGAAGATGTGGAAACGGAGGCGGAAGCCGCACGCATCCTCCTTGCCCTTACGGACAGCGTATCTGCCCGCATGCGGGCAGAAGGTAGTGCCGCCTCGTGCATCTCGGTAACCATTCGCGGCAATGATTTTAAAAATCATTCGCACCAAAAAACGCTTTCGGCGCCAACAGACGGCACCATGGAAATTTACGAGCACGCGAGGCATCTTTTTACCGCACTTTGGGACAAGCGCACCCCTCTTCGACTTTTAGGCGTTTCTCTCACCCAGCTTTCGCGCGGAGAAGATGCACAGTTTTCATTCTTCGTCGATGAAAAGCGAGAAAAAGAGGAACAAATTGATAAAGCCGTAGACCAAATCCGGGCGCGGTTTGGCACCGCTTCTGTCACGCGCGGCTCAGTATATCGTGCCTCCCTCTCCGTTGGCAAAAAATACGCAGCGCAAACGGAAGAAGAAAATGAACAGAAACAAAAACAGCAGTCCAAATAGAACTGCTGTTTTCGTATTTTACTAAAATTATTTTACGCTTTCCTTCAAAGCTTTGCCAGCCTTGAATACCGGCACCTTTGCTGCCGGAATCATGACTTCAGCACCTGTCTGCGGGTTCTTGCCCTTGCGAGCTGCGCGCTGACGGGTTTCGAATGTGCCAAAGCCTACGAGCTGTACCTTACCGCCATCTGCGAGTACGTCAGTGATGGTGTTGATAGCAACTGCCAGAGCCTTGTCAGCATCTTTCTTGGAAAGTTCTGCATTTGCTGCGATTGCAGCTACGAGTTCTGCCTTGTTCATGGTTTTCCCTCCTTCCGGTATAGCGTTACAAATACTATTACCTTATATCAGCATACTGCAAACTGCAGTACGGGATATGCATAGTACGAAAAACTATCTCTTGGAGAACTGCGGTGCGCGACGAGCAGCCTTGAGACCGTATTTCTTTCTTTCCTTCATTCTCGGGTCACGAGTGAGGAAGCCTGCCTTCTTCAATACAGCACGATTGTTTTCATCTACAATCAAAAGTGCTCTTGCAATGCCGTGACGGATTGCACCGGCCTGACCGGTAACACCGCCACCTGCAACCTTACATACAACGTCCATTTTACCGAGGTTGCCGGTAAGGTCGAGCGGCTGACGTACGATAGTCTTTAATGTTTCAAGACCAAAGTATTCGTCAATGTTTCTGCCGTTTATGGTTACATTGCCCGTACCGGGGAAAAGGCGTACCCTGGCAACGGATTTCTTTCTTCTGCCTGTGCCGTAGAATTCAGTTTTTTCTGCCATGATCTGTTACCTCCTTATTCCCAAACTTCGGGCTTCTGTGCCGCATGCTTATGCTCTGCATCCTTGTAGACGCGAAGTCTTGTCAGAGCTTCTCTGCCGATTGTGGTGTCCGGAATCATACCCTTGATTGCCAGAAGCATTGCACGATCAGCATTTGTGCGCATCATAGCGCGTGCGCTGGTTTCCTTAAGGCCACCAACATAACCGCTGTGTCTGTAGTAAGACTTCTGGTCCAGCTTCTTACCTGTGAAGACAGCTTCATTGCAGTTGATAATGATAACATGATCACCACAATCAACGTGCGGGGTATAGGTCGGCTTATGCTTGCCGCGCAGAAGTGTTGCTGCGATTGTAGCTACACGACCTACGGGTTTGCCTGCCGCATCAATAATGTACCAGTTTCTTTTCACATCAGACGGCTTTGTCATAAAAGTACTCATGTGCTTTTCCCTCCATTTTTTTCAATGCTTGCATATTATACGTCACTTTTTACGGTTTGTCAATAGGTTTTTGGAAATTTTTTATTTTATTTTTAGATTACTCTCATTTTCTCTCGTTTTCTCTATTTTTCTCTCGTTTTCTCGCGCGCCATTTTTGCTTTTTGCGCTATTGACGCCCCAAAAAAGATATGATACAATAAGAAAAAACAAGAAAAACGGGAGATTTTTATGCCACTTGACGCTACAGCCATCGCGTGTATGGCACATGAACTCCGTTCCTCCATTGGAGACGGACGTATAGATAAAATATATCAGCCTGAGCGGGATGAAATTGTGCTCTGTGTCCGCACGCCCCGCGAAAACGTGCGCCTTGTACTAAGTGCCGGGCATATGAATCCAAGGGCACACCTTACAGAGGTGCGCAAGAAAAACCCGACAGAGGCGCCCATGTTTTGTATGCTCCTTCGAAAGCATCTTGCAGGCGGCCGTATTCTGGAGATTGCCCAGCCGGATTTTGAACGTATTCTCCGTTTTACCGTGCAGGTCTATAATGAAATGGGCGATATATGCGAGCGGTTTTTGTATGCCGAATTTGTAGGGCGAAGCCCGAATATTATTCTCACCGATGAAAATGGAAAAATCATAGAAGCCGCGCATCATGTGGATCTTTCGTCCGGTCGCGGCGTTTTACCCGGTCTTTTGTATGAAGCACCGCCCCTGCAGGAAAAAGAAAATCCGCTTCTTGTGGAGGAGGAGACGGCAAAGGCGCTTCTCTCCACGATGCCCGAGGCGCTTGCAGAAAAGGCGCTTGTTACGCTTTTTCGCGGTCTCTCCCCCATGGCGGCCAGATGCATCGCGGCAGAAAGCACAGGATACGAGGATGCACCCGTACGCGGCAATGAGGCGGCGCTTGCAAAAGGTCTTCTTGTATTTTTTGACCGCGTGAAGAAAAATGAGTTCTCCCCCACGCTTCTCCTTTCCCCCGAAGGGGTACCTGTGGATTTTACCGCGTACGTCCCCTTCGCCCATAAAGATATATTAAAGGAAGAAAAAGTGGAAACTTTATCGCGCGCACTCGATTTGTTCTTCACAAGGCGTGACCAAAACGACCGTATGCGTCAAAAAAGCGCAAGTCTCAAAAAGCGTGCTGCCTCGATTCTTAACAAGCTGCAGAAAAAAATCAGTATTCACACTGCCACCCTCGAAGAAACTGCGGATATGGAAACATACCGCATATACGGCGAGCTGCTTTTAGCCAATTTGCATCGCGGCGAGCCCGGGATGGAGCGCATTGTACTGGAAAACTTTTATGATGAAATGCGTCCCATAGAAGTGCCGCTGGACAAAACGAAAAACCTAGCCTCCAATGCGCAGCTTTATTTTAAAAAGTACAGAAAGCTGAAAACGGCAGCTGTTGTGGTAAAAGAAGAGCTTGCCCGCACACGCGAGGAGTGCGCCTATATGGAAACGGTGCTGGATGCAATTTCCCGCGCTGAGGATGAGGACGCGCTTTCAGAAATCCGCGCTGAGCTTTCTGCCGGCGGCTATATAAAGCTTGAATCCCGCGGCAAAAAGCCAAAAGAGGCGCCTGCAAAGCCTCTGGAAATTACGATAGATTCCTTCCCCGTTTTGATTGGACGAAATAACCGTCAAAATGACCTTGTGACCCTTCGCCTTTCTCGTGCGGAGGATATCTGGCTACACGTAAAAAACATGCCCGGCTCGCACGTTTTAATCAAAACGGAACGCCGCGAGGTGCCTGACACTTGCATTCTCCGTGCCGCCGCTATTGCAGCCTACTACAGTGCCGCACAAAAAAGCGCACAGGTACCGGTGGATTATACGGCTGTCAAAAATGTGTGGAAGCCCTCCGGCGCGCGTCCCGGAATGGTGCTGTACGAAAAGCAACACACCGTATACGTAACGCCCGAAGCCCCTTCCGGCCTGTAGAAACAGAGTTTCTGCATTATTTTGGGAAAATACTTGCATTTTTATATTTTGCAAGGTATAATATAGGTGATTTTAGATTTTTTAGGAGGTTTTCTCATGAAAAGAACATTGCTGATCCTTCTGGCCGTTGTAATGGCATTCTCCTTTACTGCATGCCAGAAAGCACCCAAAACGGAAGTTCCGAACGTACCGTCTGCAGACGCTGCATACGAAGGCACCTATGCCGAAGCGCTTAAGATGGGCACAAACGCAGCTTTCCCGCCGTACGAGTACAAGGAAGGCGAAGAATTCAAGGGTATCGACGTTGAAATTGCAGACGCAATTGCAAAGGAACTCGGCACAACCCTCGAAGTCGTTGACATGGAATTTGATTCCATCATCGCTTCTGTACAGAAGGGCGAAGTAAACTTCGGCATGGCCGGTATGACGGTTACCGACGAACGTAAGGAAGAAGTAGACTTCACCGCAAGCTACGCTACAGGCGTACAGGTTGTTATCGTTACCGAAGATTCTCCGATTGCTTCCCTCGATGACCTCGAAGGTAAGAAAATCGGCACACAGCTCGGCACCACCGGCGATATGTACTCTAAAGGCGATTACGGCGAAGAGAACGTAACAAGCTACGGCAAGGGTGCAGATGCTGTTATCGCACTTCTCGGCGGCGACGTTGACGCTGTTATCATCGACAACGAACCGGCAAAAGCATTCGTTGCAGAAAACGAAGGTCTTAAGATTCTCGATACGGAATATGCTGTAGAAGACTACGCAATTGCCATTGCAAAAGAAAATGCTACGCTTCTTTCCGACATCAACAAGGCTCTCGAAAAGCTGACAGCTGACGGCACAATCGACGAAATCATCGCAAAATACATCAGCGCTGAATAAGAAAACATAAACTCTATAAAAGCGGGAGTTTCTCCCGCTTTTATAGTCGTTTAGTAAACAATTCCTTTAAGTGCAAAAGATTGCGTTTGCCTTTAAAAGAATTGTTTAAAGGAGAAAGAATATGCAAAAAAAGAAACTGATTGCTTGGCTCGTCGCGGCCGTTTTACTCGTTGCTGTCGCAGTGGGGTTTGTGTTTGCGTTAAAAAGCGAAACGGAGGCCTCTGAAATTACGTCGGGCGAGGCAGAAGTTCTCATAAACGAACAGCTCGACAAAATGGCTATCGCCAAAACCATGCAGCATCTGGCACGTGAAAACACAGTAAAAGTGAATTCCATCGTCTCGTACGGGAATGAAAAAGACGTGGTTTTAGATTGCACCGTAGAGGCTATCGACATACATAGTGCCATCGCGTCGCAGTATGATACGTTTCTCTCGTCGGACGAGAAGAAGCCGGGCAGCACGATGTTCAAATCGGCGCTGAATTTCAAAATGGAATTTGAGCCGCTCCTCGACACCCTTTTAGTAGAAGCGGAAAAAAAGACAACTTCTTTGCAAATCACTCTCTTTGAGACGCGCGACGGCTTTTTGGTATATGCAGATGATGCACTTGTAAATGCCGCATTCGGCGGTCTTTTGGATATCGAAAAGGATTTAAATGCAAAAAATTCCGTAGTCATTACAAAACCGGACGGCAGCACAGAAGAAAAAGTTTTCTCTGCCGGCAATATTAAAAAGGGACTTTTGCAGTGTCTCGAGATAAACCGCCCGAAAAAGCCGGATACTTCCACCCCCCTCGGCAGCTTCTGGAATTCTCTTTCCGAGGATTTTGAAAGAAACTTCATTGAGGCTGACAGATGGAAGACGATTTTTACCGGTCTTTGGACAACAATACGGCTTACACTCTTCGCCCTTTTCCTCGGTATCCTCATCGGTTTTTTAGTAGCGTTTGTCCGCTCCACATATCTGAAAACCACACGGCATAATATTATTCTTAAGATACTCAACGCCATCTCGCAGGTGTACCTCACCGTCATTCGCGGCACGCCGGTTGTCGTGCAGATTATGATTATTTACTTCGTAATCTTCATGCCGCTTGGCATTGATAAATTTCTCGCCGCCGTGATTTGCTTCGGTTTAAATTCCGGTGCCTACGTCGCAGAAATTGTGCGCGGCGGTATCATGAGTATCGACAACGGACAGACAGAAGCCGGCCGAAGCCTTGGCTTTGGCTACATGCAAACGATGTTCTACATCGTGTTCCCGCAGGCCTTCAAAGCGGTACTGCCGGCTCTTGCCAATGAATTTGTTGTACTTTTAAAAGAAACGTCCATTGCATTCTACATTGGGCTTGGCGACCTTATGTATGCCGGTAACGCCATACGCGCGGCTACCTATTCCGCCTTTATGCCCCTTATCGCAGTTGCCATTATATACCTTGTGATGGTGCTTGCGCTCCAGCATCTGGTAACGCTTCTCGAAAGGAGGCTTCGTAATAGTGAAAGATAAAAGTGAAGTGATTATCCGCACCGAAGGGCTCTCAAAAACCTTTAAAGAAACCATTCACGCACTTCGCAACGTGAACACAGAAATTCATCGCGGCGAGGTTGTGGTTGTCATCGGGCCTTCGGGTAGCGGCAAATCTACATATCTCCGCTCTTTAAACCTTTTAGAAGAGCCAACGGGCGGACACATTTATTTTGAAAACACGGATATTACCGACCCCAAGGTCGATATCAACCGCATGCGCCAGAAGATGGGAATGGTGTTTCAACAGTTCAATCTGTTTCCGCATTACACCATTTTGAAAAATCTGACGCTGGCGCCCATGAAGCTCCTCAAAGTTTCGCAGAAAGAGGCCGAGGAAAAGGCGTATGCTCTCCTTGAACGCGTAGGTCTTCGTGACCGCGCCGAGGCCTACCCCTCCCAGCTTTCCGGTGGACAAAAGCAGCGTATTGCCATTGTGCGTGCGCTCTGCATGAATCCCGAAGTTATGCTTTTCGACGAGCCCACGAGCGCGCTGGACCCCGAAATGGTCGGTGAAGTGCTTGACGTTATGAAGCAGCTCGCCCGTGAGGGGATGACGATGGTTATCGTCACACACGAAATGGGTTTTGCCCGTGAAGTGGCCGACACCGTGATTTTCATGGATGAAGGTACCATTATGGAAAAGGGCACACCGGAGGAAATTTTCTCCTCCCCGCAAAATCCGCGTACACAATCGTTCCTTCGTAAAGTTTTATAAAATAAAATAGAGAGAGGTTTTAAAAATGAAATTGAAAGAAAACTGCAAATGGTCCTTAGTTGTTCCTACCAGTATGGGCGTACGTATCACCCCCGAAAACGGCCAGCCGACACATGCGAGCGACCGTTTCGTGATGCAGGCTACAAGTGCGGAAACAAACGTAGCCAGCATTTCTTCCTACTTAGGTCTTCCCGTAAAGGTTCTTACAACCTTTGTAAAGGGCAGCCCCATCGCACACTTTATCAAGAGCAACCTCACCGCTCGCCACATGGCCTACGAAGGCAAAGAGGTAGAACAGGGCGGCCCCTGGGGCTACCGTCACCAGTTCAACA
>JAZNJV010000012.1:0-27595 GCA_045578225.1 Clostridia bacterium
TGGATAATGAGGCACTCATCCAGCGTATCCGCTTCGAGCTTCGTGAAGCTGTTGTCGGGACGGATCATATAGAGGATATTTTCCGCCGTGGAAAGCTCCGGTCTCGGCGAATGGATAATCAGACTCTTGTGGTCATAATAATGCGCCTTTGCATAGTAGCCGTACGTCACCATAGTGGGGATACGGGCAATCAGCTCAATCGACTGGCGCAGCATATTTTCAAGCGAGATATCGTCAGGATTCTCGTCGTAGGAATAGCTTGCCAAAACGGCACGGGCGAGCTTGTTCATAATGTTTTGGCTCGGGGCCTTTAAAATCATATCCTCCGTAAAACCTTCCGGAAGCGTGCGAAGGCTTCCCAAAAGGCGCGTAAAGTCCATGAGTTCCTCTTTGGAAGGCAGTACGCCGAAAAGGAGCAGGTACGTAATTTCTTCAAAGCCGTGACGGTCCTCCTCGCGGCAGGCGCGCACAATATCGGATACATCAATGCCGCGATAGCGCAGGATGCCCTTTTGCGGAATTTTATCGCCTTCACTCACGATATAGCCGTGGGCATCGCCGATGTTTGTAAGGCCGACGAGCACACCCGTGTTATCGGCGTTACGAAGGCCGCGCTTTACGTTATAGCGCGGATACAGCTCTCCTTCTATGGAATACGCGCCGCGTGCGGCCGCGCAGAGATCTTCAAATGTACGATTCATAGTATAATTCCTTTCTATTTAAGCTGGCGGATATAAAGTGCGGTTTTCTGTAAAGCCGCGGCTGAATTCAAACTGACCAAAGCGCTCTACCGTTTGCCCCTCCACAAGGAAGTGCACCTCGCTGATTTCGGGAAGCGCGGAGAGAGAGTTTACGATAGAATATACGGCGAGGGCCTCTGTTCGGCCTTCGCCCGTGCTTTTCTCCAAAAAGGCGCGATTAACGTTTACAAAGCAAACGCCTGCGCGAATTTCTGCAGAAAGCACACGCACCTCGGGCGAAAGTGTTGCAAAAAGGTGCGTGGACGCGGGTCCCCGTACAAGCTCCGTCACAATCGCCTCCGCGGCCGATTGCCCTTCAGAAAGAGAAACCTTTCGTGCCTCCGGTAGGAGATAGGTACCCGTTTCGTCCGTAAAATACAAGGTTAAAAGCGTTTCGGTGCCGCTTTCGGGGTTTGCAAGCGCAAGGTCGCTTTTCCCGAGCGCCCCGAGGCGCGTCCCGTCGCGAAGGCTCGTAAGCGGCTGGCCTTCCACAAGGAGCTGCACGCGGTTTACGTCACTTACGGCGCAAGCGGTGTAAATCACCGTATAGCGCGCGAGGAGCCGTATGTCATCCGCGCCCTCGTCAAAGGGTGCGGAAAGGTTAATTTCTGCTACCGTGCCGCGCATTTTAACGCCTAAAAGCGTAGTGTCCTTCGGAATCACGCGCGTAAGGCCTGCTGTGCGGGGCCCGTCAAGAAGCGCGCGAATGGCCGTTTCCAAAATACTGCCTTCGGCGTGTACGGCACGCGTTTCCTCGCGGATTGCCGTGCCGCCGGCCTCCACGAAATATAACGTCACTTGACTGTCAGCTGCAGGGGTACAGCCTGTTATGAGACAAAGGATAAGGAAAAGAAGCGTCAATTTTTTCATAGGCGTCCTCCTTTTTATAAATCATGCGAAACGGGAAGAACAATGCGGAAAAGGCTCCCTTCTTCCTCGCGGCTTTCCACCTCGATATAGCCGCCGTGCAGCTCCACCGCACCAAGCGCGATGGAAAGGCCGAGCCCCGTGCCGCCCGTCTCTCTCGCGCGTGCTTTGTCTACGCGATAAAAACGGTCAAAAATCTTCGTAAATTCCGTTTCGGCAAGACCGATGCCCGTGTCGGCAATCGTGATATACACGTGTTCCTCGTCACGGTACAGCTCTATATATACGCGCCCGTCCTCGGGGGTATATTTAATGCTGTTATCGAGAATATTATACACAGCCTCCCACATCTTGTCAGCGTCCACGCGGTGGAACACACTGTCGGGAAGATGGGTTTCAAGCTGAATATTTTTGTTTTGGGCGAGGGGCGTTAGCGCCCGCACCACATTCTGGATGAGAATTTGCAAATTTACGGTGGAAAAATTAAAAATTTCCGCCTCATCTAAAGAAGCATCGAGCTTTGTAAGGCTTAAAAGCTTATTGACAATACGGGTAAGCCTATCCACCTGCCCGTTCATGTCCGACAAAAACTCGCGCACCATTAGGGGGTCTACGTCGGGGTTTTGCAGAAGCGAGTCGCAAATAAGCTTAATCGACGACAGCGGCGTTTTAAGCTCATGTGAGGCATTCGACACGAATTCCTGACGGCGATTATCAATATCGTCAATCCGCTCTACCATAAGGTTAAACGCGGAAACGAGCTCGCGGATTTCGCCTGCGCCGTGAATTTCTGTAAGCTTTCGCGCGTCCGTCTCGCTCATTTCTTTAATCTGCCCTGTAAGACGGGAGAGCGGCACGGTAAAAATCGCGGAAATGACAAACCCGAAAAGGCAAAGAAGCACGCACGTGGCAATGCCGATGGCTACAAGGCGATAGCGAAGGTGAGAAAAGTAAGTGTACAGTTCCTCCGCCGACACTTTCACCAAAAGCGCACCCGAAATTTGCGTGCCGCTGTAAACGGGTACGGCGGCCCAGAGAAAATGCTGGCCGCTTTCCACGGTTTCGTGCGTTACATTTTCGCCTGAAAAGGCACGAAGTATCCACGGGGTGGATAAAATTTTGCCGCGCTGCGTAGGATCGCCCGTGTCGGTTAAAATGCGCCCGTCACGGTCAAGCAGCAGAACGCGTGCATCACGGTCTTCAATATACAAAGAAGGGGCAAATGCGGCAATATCCGCTGTTCCCGCAACATATTCACCTGAAAAACTTGCAAGGATGTTCGCTTCCGCAAGAAGCGCCGTGCCGCGGCTTTTTACGGTGTAGCCGCGCACCGCGCCCAAAATGCATAAAAGCATAATGAGAAGCGCCAGAACAATAACCGCAAAGTAGGAAGCCACAAGGCGAAGGCGAATACTGGAAAAGAACTGTTTAGTTTTCTTTAAAATAGTACCCTACCCCCCACTTTGTGATAATAAACTGCGGCTCTGCAGGGTTTGGCTCAATTTTCTCACGCAGACGTCTTACGTGTACATCCACCGTGCGAATGTCACCGGGATAATCGTATCCCCAAACAATATCGAGAAGGCTCTCGCGTGAATAGACTCTCCCTGCGTTTGAAACGAGAAGGTCAATAAGGTCAAACTCCTTCGCCGTAAGCTCAACCCATCTGTCCCCAATGCGAACTTTTCTGAGATTATAGTCAAGCGCGGCGTTTTTCCCTGAAGGCTTGCCGCTCTTTCCCTCGCTGCTTTGCGCGCGGCGCAAAATCGCTTTTACGCGCGCCTTGAGCTCTAAAATATTAAACGGCTTTGTCATATAATCATCCGCGCCGTATTCAAGACCCATAATTTTGTCCATGTCCTCTGTTTTGGCCGTGAGCATAATAATCGGCACGCGTGAAAACTCACGAATTTTCTGGCAGACAGAAAGCCCGTCCACCTTCGGGAGCATTAAATCGAGAATGATAAGGTCAATGCTTTTGTCGCGCGCAAGCTTTAAAGCCTCCTCACCGTCATACGCAGCTTCCACCAAAAAGCCTTCCTGTTCAAAGTTAAATTTAATCCCTTTTACTAAAAGCTTTTCGTCATCTACAATTAAAATTTTCACGCCGCATAGCTCCTTTCCGGCCGCTTTTTCGGGGTTTTTTGCAAAAAAGCCTTGCTTTTAGCCTCTATTTGGTATATTATATAACATTATCCGGTAATTTTCAATCCTAAAATTAAAATATTTTATTCCCAGGCTGTACGAAGGAGGATTTGTCTTGAAACGAAAGCTTTTGGCACTATGTCTCGTGCTTCTTCCGCTTCTGGCTTCCACGGCGCTTGCCGCACCGAGTGTCTCTGCACCGCACGCTATTTTGATGGATGCAAAAACGGGGCTCGTGCTCTATGAAAGAAACGCGCATCAAAGGGCATACCCCGCAAGTACCACGAAAATTATGACGGCGATTTTAGCGCTGGAAAACGGCAATCTCGAGGAGGAGGTTACGGTCAGCTTCAACGCCGTAAACTCGATTAGCTACGATAGTAGTAAGGCCGGTCTTTTTGAGGGCGAAACATTCACCTTAAAGGACATGGTTTATACGCTTTTAATCTGCTCCGCAAACGATTCCGCAAACGTTATTGCCGAGTATGTTTCGGGCGATATCCCGTCATTTGTCGAGAAAATGAATACGCGTGCTGCGGAGCTCGGCGCGAAAAACACGCATTTTGTAAATACCCACGGGCTTCATGATGACGAGCATTATACAACGGCGTATGACCTTGCCATCCTTACCCGCCACGCGCTCACGCTTCCCCATTTTCGCGAGATTGTAGCGATGCGCCAGTATATTCTGGAGCCAACGGCTACATATGAAGAGGTGCGCTACTGTAATTCCACAAACCATCTTTTAAACCCGCAAAGTCCGTATTATTACAGCGAAGCCATAGGCGTAAAAACAGGGTATACTGACAGGGCAAAAAGCTGCCTTGTAGCCGCTTCCGAAACAAACGGCGCTACGTATATAAGCGTTGTGATGGGGGCTGAGAGTGTAGAGGGGCAGACGATGTCGTTCGTCGATAGCCGCTCGCTTCTCCGCTATGGCGCCGAAAGCTGCGCGCCGCGCATTTTAGAGCCTGCCGGCACGCTCGTTTTGGATATTCCTGTAGACAAGGCGAAAAACACAAAGGTTGTTGCCGGCCGTACGGCCGAAAATATCGCCGTATGCCTCCCTGAAAGTGTGGGGGATAGCGAGGCGGAGAGGCTCGAATATATTAAAACAGACCTTACGGCACCCGTCGCAAAAGGCGATGTAATCGGCAAAGTGGAATACCGCTACGGCGATATTACCCTCGGACAAACGTATATTCTCGCGGAGGAAGATGTGGCGAAAAGAAGCATTATCGTAAGCTTTTTTGCGGCCATTTTCTCGTCAATTTGGACGTGGGGCCTTCTCGTAATTCTTCTTCTCATCTTCGCTGTGCGCCGCACGCGTCGTATCCGCACCAGAAACCGGAGAAGACGGCACGCGGAAATGCGAAGACGCAATAAATATCAGTAAACGGAGCGACAAAATGTTTGAAAAAATGCTGACGGCCGTACAAAAGCCGGTACGATATATCGGCGGCGAATACGGTGCTGTTTATAAAAATCCGAAAGACGTAAAAATTCGTTTTGCCATGTGCTTCCCCGATTTATATGAGGTGGGCATGAGCCATCTCGGCATGCGCATTTTGTATAACCTTAAAAATACGCGTGAAGATACATGGTGCGAGCGTGCGTTTATGCCGTGGG
Organism: Clostridia bacterium; assembly: GCA_045578225.1. Lineage (GTDB taxonomy): Bacteria > Bacillota > Clostridia > UMGS1883 > UMGS1540 > SIG447. Next base: position 5,382 of record JAZNJV010000012.1, read on the forward strand.
ACGATATGATAGACGAAATGGCAAAAAACGATATGCCGCTTTTTGCCCTTGAAAGCCGCGACCCTCTTTATATGTTCGATATGCTCGGCTTTTCGCTGCAGTACGAAATGTCCTATACAAATGTCCTTGAAATGCTGCGCCTTTCCCGCATTCCCATGAAAAGGGAAGAACGGCTCGAAACCTACCCGTTTATTTGCGCCGGCGGCTCCTGCGCATTAAATCCCGAGCCGCTTTCGGATTTCATAGACTTTTTCATTCTCGGCGAGGGCGAAGAGGTCAACATGGAAATTCTCGACGCGTATGGCGCGTGGAAGGATAGCGGTGCGCCGAAATCGGCCTTCCTCGAAACGGTGGCAGGCATAGAGGGCGTGTACGTGCCCGCCTTTTACGAGCCTTCGTATGACGGTGAGAAGTTTTCGGGATTTCGTCGCCTTTCTGACAAGGCGCCCGAAAAAGTGAAAAAGCGCATCGTACGCGACCTTGACGCTTGCTTTTTCCCCGAAACGCAGATTGTGCCCTACGGCGAAATTGTGCATGACCGCATTTCTCTCGAAATGTTTCGCGGCTGCATTCGTGGCTGTCGGTTTTGCCAGGCAGGCATGATTTATCGCCCGGTGCGCGAAAAATCGCCTGAGCGGCTACTTGCACTTTCCGAAAAGCTTCTTAAGAGCACGGGATACGAAGAAATTTCCCTTCTCTCCCTTTCTACAAGTGACTATACATGCCTTGGCCCCTTCACAGAAAAGCTTCTGGATATGACCGAGGCGAAAAAGATAAGCCTTGCGCTGCCGTCTCTTCGCATTGATAATTTCTCCATGGAGCTTATGCAGAGAATTCAAAAGGTGCGCAAAACGGGCCTTACCTTTGCGCCCGAAGCCGGCACACAGCGTATGCGTGATGTGATAAATAAAGGCCTTACGGAAGAGGATGTTTTAAAATCTGCCCGCATCGCTTTCTCGGGCGGCTACAAAACTATTAAGCTGTACTTTATGATTGGCCTTCCGTACGAGACGGAGGAGGATGTAGCCGGTATTCCGCTTCTTGCCAAAAAGGTTGTGGATACATCGTTTGAAACGCCGCGTGCGAAAGGCGAAAAACCCGTGCAGGTTACGGCGAGTGTATCCTCGTTTGTGCCCAAACCCCACACGCCGTTTCAGTGGGCGGCGCAAAACTCTATGGAAGAGCTGCGTAAAAAGCAGGAAATTTTGTGTAATACCGTGCGCTCGAAGCGCCTTACGATAAACTACCACGAATCGAAGCTCAGCGTTTTGGAGGGCGTATTTGCCCGCGGGGACAGGCGGCTTGGGCGCGTACTCGAGCGCGCGGTCGAGCTCGGCTGTCGGTTTGACGGCTGGAGCGAGCATTTTGATTTTGCCCGCTGGGAAAAAGCGTTTAGCGACGCGGGCATTTCGATGGAAATGTATACAAGAGCGAGAGGTGAGGACGAGGCACTGCCTTGGGATATCGTCGATATCGGCGTTTCGAAAGCGTTTCTTCTTCGCGAGTGGGCGCGCGCTTCGGAGGGCGTTGTCACGCCGAACTGCCGCGAAAAATGCAGCGGCTGTGGCGCCGCCGAGATGAAAGCAGGTGTCTGCCATGCATAAATATATTGTTCGCTACGCAAAACGGGGTGATGCAAAGTTCGTTTCGCATCTTGACTTTCTGCGTCTTATCCAGCGCGCGATGCGAAGAGCCGAATTACCCCTTAAATTTTCAGAAGGCTTCAATCCCCACCCGTGCCTTTCCTTCGCGCAGCCGCTTGGCGTAGGCGTATGGGGCGAGCGCGAGCTTTTTGAGGTGGAGATGACAGAAGAATGTCCCGATATAAAAGAGCGCCTTTCCGAAAAAATGCCCCGCGGCATTGATATTATCGAGGTCACGCCGTGCGAGAGAAACAATTTTGCGAAAATTGAGCGCGGCATTTATACCGCCGTGCCCGAAACGCTTCCGACGGAAGATGCGCTTCGTACCTTTATGGAAAAGAAAGAAATTTTTATCGAAAAGCGCACGAAAAGCGGCACAAAGCTTGCAGATATCCGCCCCGATATTTTCGAAGCCAGACTCGAGGGAGATGCGATTTTCCTTCGCCTTTCCACAGGCAGCACGCGAAATCTGAAGCCGTCCACGGTGCTGGATGCTATGGCCGCAGAAATCCCCGGCTACGAGCCAGGATTTTGCCGCTACACGCGCCTTGCCATGACAGACGCGGAAAACCGCGAAATTTAGCTTTTAGCAATATACCACAAAAAAAGCGAAAAATTTCGGTAAAAAGTTTTAAAAAAAAGAATTGCTTTCTTTTCGGAAAGCCTATATAATGAAATAGAATGGTGTGCCGCATCGCGCGGCATAGTGTGAACGTAAATCCACGTAGGAGGTTTAGAATATGTTTGGATACAAGCAGGATATCGGTATCGACCTCGGCACCGCTTCCGTCCTCGTTTATGTGCGCGGGCGCGGCATTGTTTTAAAAGAACCCTCGGTCGTTTCGATTGACAAGAACACCGGCAAAGTGCAGGAGGTAGGTCTTGAGGCACAGCGCATGATCGGGCGCACGCCGGGCAACATCGTGGCCATCCGTCCCCTTCGCGACGGGGTCATTTCCGATTATGACACGACAGAGAAAATGCTGAAATATTTCCTCAAAAAGGTTTGCAACAAGCGCCTCTTCCGCCCGAACGTCATCGTTTGCGTGCCGAGCGGCGTTACAGAAGTAGAGGAACGCGCCGTAATCGATGCGGCCATGCAGGCCGGCGCGAGACGGGTGCATCTCATCGAAGAGCCGATTGCTGCGGCCATTGGCGCAGGCCTTGATATTGCAAAGCCGTACGGCAGCATGGTTGTCGATATCGGCGGCGGCACGAGTGACGTTGCAGTTATATCTCTGGGCGGCATCGTAGTAAGTAACTCCATTAAAGTTGCGGGGGACGCGTTTGACGAAACGCTCGTCCGTTACATCCGCAAAAAGCATAACATTTCGATTGGTGACCGCACGGCAGAAGATATGAAAATCAAAATCGGCTGTGTGTATCCGCGTGAAGAGAATGAAACGATGGAAATTCGCGGCAGATGCCTTGTAACAGGGCTTCCGAAAACCGTTACGGTTTCTTCCTCGGAAATGCTCGAGGCGCTCGAGGAACCGGCCACCGCGATTGTGGACGCTGTCCACGCTGTTTTGGAAAAAACACCGCCGGAGCTTGTGGGCGATATCAGTAATGCCGGCATCGTACTCACGGGCGGCGGCTCGCTGATTCACGGGCTGGACCTTCTTCTGCAGAAGGAAACCGGCATCAGCGTACGCATCGCAGAGGACGCGATTTCCTGCGTCGCCATCGGTACGGGCAAAGCGCTCGATAATATCGATGCGCTTCGCGAAAACGTAAGCATCTCAAAACGCAAATACTAATAGCTCGGGGCAGGGTGCAATTCCCTACCGGCGGTACAGCCCGCGACCCGTCTTTTGTGCAAGGCGGCTGATTCGGTGAAATTCCGAAGCCGACGGTTATAGTCCGGTATAAAGAGCAAAAAAGAAAGAGAAGTATGCCCCGACGCTTTTGTCGGGGCATTTCATTTTAGGAGGAAAAAAATGAACACAAAAAATCTACTTCGCGTTGCCATTTTAGGCGCCATCGGCTTTATTTTAATGCAGTTTGAATTTGCCGTACTTCCCTCGGCAAGCTTTCTGCGCATGAACCTTTGCGATATCCCTGCGCTTTTCGCCGCGTTCTCCATCGGCCCCGTATCCGGCCTTTTGGTTGTTATCGTTGAAAATGCCCTGCACCTTTTTCAAACGTTTTCGGGCGGCGTCGGCGAAATGGCTAACATTCTCATAAGCGGCCCCTTTGTCCTTGTGGCAGGTCTTCTGTATAAGAAGTTTCACACAAAGGGCGGCGCCTTTTTGTCGCTCGTGCTCGGCAGCGTTGTGATGCTCGCCGTGGCACTTCTTGCAAACCGCTTCATAAACCTTCCCTTATACGGCATACCGAAGGAGCAGATTGCGAGTACGCTTCTTTTCGCCATTCTCCCCTTCAATGCGATAAAGGCCGTAGTGGTCACAGTGCTCACGATGCTTCTCTATAAGCCGCTTTCGCCGCTTCTTAAAAAATAGATTTTGTATTGACTTTGAAGGAAAGGTATGGTATACTTAGGGAAAACGAATATGGAGGGTCGAGAAATGAAACATATTAAAACAATCCAGACACGCTCTTTGTGTGAAAGCGCAAAAAATGGTGGCTGCGGCGAATGCCAGACTTCTTGCCAGTCTGCATGCAAAACAAGCTGCGGCATTGCCAACCAGCAGTGTGAAAACACAAGCGAAAGCAAGTAATTGCGAAATGCCGCCCAGTATCGGGCGGCATTCTTGTTCTAGTATATAAAAAGGGGAAGACAGATGATACACCAGTATAAACTCGGCGGCTATAATATTGTGCTCGATGTTGCCTCCGGCGGCGTGCATGTTGTGGACGATGTGGCCTATGCCCTTATCGAAGGCTTTGAAACCTGCGAAAAAGAAGCACTTATCACCGCCGTTTTGGAAGCACATACAGAAAAAGGCGTGACGCGTGAAGAGGTCGAAACGTGCTATGGGGAGCTTTTGGAGCTGCAAGAGAGCGGCCAGCTCTTTGCGCCCGATACCTTCTCGGAAAAAGCAGGCGTTTTAAAAGAGAAGACGGCGGGCGTCGTAAAAGCGTTATGCCTGCATGTGGCGCATACGTGCAATTTAAACTGCGCCTACTGCTTTGCAAGCCAGGGCAAATATCAGGGCGAGCGCGCCGTTATGTCCTTTGAAGTGGGCAAGCGCGCCCTCGATTTCCTTGTGGAAAATTCGGGCACGCGCCGAAATCTCGAGGTGGACTTTTTCGGCGGCGAGCCGCTTATGAATTTTGAGGTAGTGAAGGAACTGGTGGCGTACGCGAGAAGCATCGAAAAGGAAAAGGGAAAGAACTTCCGCTTTACACTCACCACAAACGGCCTTTTAATTGATGACGATGTCACCGACTTTGCGAACCGCGAGATGAGTAACGTCGTTTTAAGTTTGGACGGGCGACGTGAGGTGCACGACCGGTACCGTGTGGACTATGCGGGAAACGGAAGCTATGACCGAATTGTGCCGAAGTTTCAAAAACTCGTAGAAGCGCGCGGCGGCAAAAACTATTATATGCGCGGCACCTTCACGCATGAAAATCCCGATTTTTTAGAGGATATTAAAACCATGCTTTCGCTCGGCTTTTCGGAGCTTAGTATGGAGCCTGTGGTCACCGCACCCGAAGACCCGGCCGCCCTTACGGAAGAAGATTTGCCCGTGCTTTTTGACCAGTATGAAAAACTCGCCGAGCTTATGCTTTCGCGCGATAAGGAAGGCAAACCTTTTACGTTCTATCATTATATGATAGACCTTTCCGGCGGCCCGTGCATCTATAAGCGCATTTCAGGCTGCGGCTCGGGCACGGAATATATGGCCGTAACCCCGTGGGGCGACCTGTATCCCTGTCACCAGTTTGTGGGAGATGAGGCGTACCTTCTCGGAAATATTTGGGACGGCGTTACGAATCAGAAAACGCAGGCAGAATTTGCCGCCTGCAACGTGTACGCAAGAGAAGCATGTAAGACCTGCTGGGCAAGGCTGTACTGCTCGGGCGGCTGCGCCGCAAACGCGTATCACGCCACGGGCGATATACGCGGCGTTTACGAATACGGCTGCAAGCTCTTTAAAAAGCGTATGGAATGTGCCATCATGGTCGCGGCGGCGCGGTCTATGCAAAACGAAGCGGAGTGAGAGCTTTGAAAACCCCGATTTGTGACTTTGTGGAAAAGTATATAGAACAAAATGCGCTCCGTCTCCATATGCCGGGGCATAAGGGCCTGCACGGCTATAGTGCCGACATTACGGAAATTCGTGGGGCGGATAGCCTCTATGCGCCGCGTGGCATCATTCGCGAGAGCGAGGAAAATGCCGGGCGCCTTTTCGGGGCGCATACGTTTTATTCGGCGGAAGGGGCGTCGCATGCCATTCGCGCCATGCTGCACCTTGCTCCGTGCGGAAAAAAGGGCGCGCATGTGTTTGCTACGAGGGGCGTACACCGCACCTTTATAAGCGCCGCGGCGCTTTTGGATTTTGAAATCACGTGGCTTGGCGACGGGGAGACGAGTTATCTTGCCGCAGCGCTTACGCCCGCGGCTCTCGAGAAAGCGCTCTGTGCGGCCGAGGCGCCGCCGTCTGCCGTCTATGTGACAAGTCCCGACTATCTCGGGGGCGTCCTCGATATTGAGGGGCTTTCTAGGGTGTGCCGCGCGAGGCACACGCTTCTTCTGGTAGACAATGCCCACGGGGCCTACCGAAAGTTTTTACCCGTTTCCGGGCATCCCATCGACCTCGGCGCCGACATGTGTGCCGACTCCGCGCATAAAACCCTTCCCGCGCTTACAGGCGGGGCGTATCTCCATATTGCAAAGCGGCATGAGGCCCTTTCGGCGGCGGCTAAAGAAGCGATGGCGCTTTTCGGCTCTACAAGTCCCTCGTACGTAATTCTTGCCTCGCTCGACCGCACCAATGCCTATCTTGCACACGGGTACAGGGAGCGCCTTAGGGAATTTTTGCCGCACATTGAGGCCGTGCGCGCGGCTCTTCGCGAAAAAGGCTATGCGGTGCTCGGGGGCGAAGAACTGAAAATTACCATCGCCCCGAAAGGCTATGGCTACACGGGGGAAGAGATGGGGGCGCTACTGGAAAAGGAAAACTGTATCCCCGAGTTTTATGATAAAGACTATCTTGTTTTAATGGTCACGCCCGAGGTGGGCAAGGAAGGCCTTTCGCGCCTTTTGCAGGTGCTTTCCTCCTTTCCGCGCCGCGCGCCGATTTTGGAAAGACCACCGCACATCCAAAGGGGCGAGCGTATTCTCTCGCCGCGCCGCGCCATGCTTTCCGCGCAGGAGGAAATCGAAAGCGAGAAGAGCGAGGGGCGCATTTTAGGGAGCCTTTCCGGCATCACCTGCCCCCCTGCGGTGCCGATTTTAATGAGCGGCGAACGCATAGAGGCCGCGCACGTGGCCGCGTTTCGCTATTACGGCATTTCGCGGATTTCGGTTATAAAAGAGCTTGCCTAGGAATTCTACATACAGATAAAACAGTTCAGAAATAGGAAGAGGTAGGAAAATGCACCAAAGAACAAACAACTTGCGAAAGGGACTCGCGATTTTACTCGCGCTGTGCCTGGCTCCTGCTGCAATCTTTGCAGAGGAAACACCCGAAGCGACAGCCGAGGGTAGCGACGTGGCAATTACGCTCCAAAACATTACAGCCGAGGCTGTTTCTGCGGCCACGGTGACGGTGGACGGCGCAGAAGCTGCACGCGAAGGTTTTGTATTTACCGCAGAAGCCGTGGCAGACGGCGAACACGAGGTGGTGCTCTCGCGTGCGGGTTTTGTAACCCTTACTCTCACGCTCACCATTTTAGGCGGAGAAGTTATTGCCGTTTCTGACGAGGCGCGCGTGGAAGCACGCACGGCCGCAGGTTTTACCGTAAACATGGTAGCCGGCGACGTGGACGGCAACGGCAAGGTTGACGGGCGTGACGCTTCCGACCTGTATGCCGCGTGGCGTGCCACGGCAGAGGAAATCGAACGCTACAGCCTCGCCGCGGACCTTGACGGCAATGGCGAAGTGAACGACCTTGACGTTTCCTGCCTGTATGCACAATGGCGATTTGGGTATTAAGAAACACTCGCCGCAAAGTACGCAGTAACACCAAAGAAAGAGAGAGCAAATCATGATAAAGAAAATTTCTGTCGTTTTGCTTGCCGTTACGATGCTGCTGTCGATGTCCTTTACAGTAGCCGCGGCGCGCGAAGGCATAGTAACGCTTATCTGGATACCGGCCGGCGCCGAAGCGCCGGGAGAGGTCTGCTATATAGAAGGGGAAGAGAATCTCTTCACCGTAGCCATCAAGGTAGAAGGCCCTGCGACAGTTGCCATGCATGACGTTGTGCTTACCTACAACAAAGAGGTTGTAAAGCTCGTAGACGCAGAAGGCAACGATGCAGAAGACCCCAAAGAGGCTGTCACCCCCTTTACCGAAGCGTTCGAGCTGGATATGTGCACCTTTCTCGAAAATGGAGACCTCAGCATCCTCGGCATTAAAAAGGGCGTAGGCTCTATCGACATGCCGGCGGACGGCATTCTCTTCACTCTCACCTGTAAAGCCATCGCCGCAGGCGACGCCGGTATGCGTACTACTTCCCTTTACAAGGCCGTAAACGGTGGCGAAGAATGGACGATTACCGATGAAACCGCCGCTGATGCCACTATAGTAAAGGCAAAGGCTGCCCCGCCTGCCGCTTCCGCTTTCTCGCTGAAGGACGGCAAAGCCCAGATTGCTCATCATAAAGAAGTAGAGGCTACCTACACTTTCGACAACGGCGAAAGAACACCGGGCGCAGATAAAACCGCGGGCGATGTTTCCGAAGTTAAATGGTATGTAGAGGGGATTGCCGAGGCGGTTGGAACGGGCAAAACGCTCACCCTCGAGCATGCCGCATGGGTCGGTAAGAAGCTTTCCTACACCGTTCTCCCAAAGACCAATGTACGAACGACGGACGCGGAAGGTACGCTTTCCGAAGCACAGGATTGCGGCTACATTATGCCGGCAGACGGCTATACCCCGTCCCTTTCCGCGGTAACGATTGAAGGCGGGCAGATTTTGGCAGCTCGCGCGGCAAAGGCAGTGGCCGCTTTTGAAAAGACGTATGAGAATGCAGAATATGTGGCCACGTATGCGTGGCATGTAGACGGTGCCGCACAAGCGGCCCAAACGGGTGAGGCCGTAACCTTCGCCAGGGAAAGCATCGGGAAGACGGTTGCGATTCGGGCCACCGTTTCCATCGTAATCGGCGGCGAAGTTTTCGCCACGAGCCTAGAAAAAGATTCTGAAAGCTACACCATAAAAAGCGAACCGCCGACGCTCGAAATCGGTGCGGCCCTTGCAAGCCGCGCGCCGTATGCGTCTTCGAGCCTGGCGCTGCGCGAGGGCGAGGGTATGGACGTATATGCAAAGAGCAACGCGGAAGGCGATACTGCGGCGCCTACGCTTACCTACGCATGGTATGTAACGGACGCGTTTGTAGCCGCGGAGGCATTTCAGCCGGAAGGGAAAGAAGTGCTTGGCACCAGCGCGACCTTTCAGGTTCCGGCGGCCACGGAAGGCAAGTACGTGGTAGTGGTCATTACAGCCAAAGACGCCCTCGATAGTACCACCACAAAGACCGTAGCCTTCACAAACCCCATTGCAAGAGTGCAGGGCGGTGGCGGCGGCACCATTGGCGGTGGCGGTGGAACCTTTGGCGGCGGAGGAAGCAAGACAGAGGCGAAGGAAGAAAAGCCCACAAACCCGGCCGAAGACGATCCGGCAGGCGCAGCCATCGAAGAAGGCGCAGCCGCATTTACAGACATTTCTAGGGAAACCTACGCATGGGCGTACGATAGCATCGATGCTCTTGCCAAGGCAGGCGTTATCAAGGGGATGACAGCTACGACCTTCGGTCCGGAGCGCACGGCCACAAACGCACAGGTGATTGCACTTGCCGTTCGCATTGCAGGCCTTAAGACAAAACGCGGAGATAGCACCGACCTCGTTGCAAAAGACCACTGGGTACAGGCCGAAATGGCAGCGGCGGAGAAAGCCGGTATCCTTACGGTATTTGGCGGCAAGGTGGATGTAGAAGCGGCGGCCATGCGCGAAGTGGCATTTACACTTCTCTATAGTGCTCTAAAAGCCGCTTCCGCCACGATCCCCGAAACGGCAGAAGCCATTTCGTTCGCAGATGAAAGTAGCTTCCATCCGTCTTGCGTAGAAGCAATCAACGCGCTTACAAAGGCGGGCATCATAAATGGCATGGGCGATGGCACGCTGGCCCCGAAGGCCACCATCACACGTGCACAGCTCGCCAAAATTTTAGGGCTTGCAGGTGCGCTTATTCAATAATACTAGATACGAAAAGCGACCGATGCATTTTGCATCGGCCGCTTTTTCTTTACTGTTTTTCGTAGTGCTCTTTTAAATAGAAAATCGCTTTTTTATACCCTTCGAAGCCAAGTCCCATAAACGTCTTTACCGCGGCCATTCCTGCATAGGAAAGGCGGCGAAACGCTTCGCGTTTTGTCACGTCCGAAAGGTGCACCTCCACCGCCGGAATGGAAACGGCCTTCAAAGCATCTAAAATAGCCACGCTCGTGTGCGTGTAGGCGGCAGGGTTTATCACAATGCCGTCCATCTTTCCATAGGCTTCTTGAATTTTCGTAACAATATCGCCTTCGTAGTTGGATTGGTATATTTCCACTTCTACAGCGGCACCGCGCGCACTCTCTTCAATAAAGTGTACAAGGTCCGCATACGTTTCATGCCCGTAAATTGCCGGCTCGCGAAGCCCCAGCATATTGAGATTCGGGCCGTTAATCACAAGAATTTTCATAGGCTTTTATCACCCTTTCTGTAACTTCCAAAAGCGTCCCCTCGTTTTCCACCTCAGCATCGGCAAAGCGCGCATAAAGCGGCGCGCGCCGTGCGTATAGTTCGCGAAGGTCCCCTTTTTGGGAGAGCGGCCGTCCGTCCGTCGGAAGCAGCGCAAGCGCGCGGCGAAGATACAGGATGACCCCGTTTTGATGGAGAAGGGGGTAGTTTTCCTCTCGTGTGACGGCGCCGCCGCCCGTGGCAATCACAAGGCCGCTTTCCTTCCCAAGCTGTGCAAGCACTTCCGTTTCCCGCTTTCGAAATTCTTCCTCCCCAAACTGTGCAAAAATTTCAGGGATAGACATGCCGGCACGCTCGCGGACAGCATCGTCAGCATCTATAAATTTTCGCCCCATTTTCAGAGCGAGCTGTTGCCCCACGGTCGTTTTGCCAGACCCCGGCATACCAATGAGAATGAGGTTTTTCTGCGTGGTTTCGAGGGCGCGAATCGTCTCTTCCAAAATGCCCTCGGCAAGCGGCGCACCGCCAAAATATTCTGCACTTTCCGCCCCTTGTGCGACGAGCATCGAAAGGCCCCCAAGATGCGGGATTCCAAGCTTTTCCGCCTCAAGGAGCAGAGCTGTTTTCGAAGGGTTATAAATCACATCTAAAACAAGCGCGCAGTTTGTAAAAGGCGCAAGGCGCACGGGCGCTTCTCCCGTGTGCGGATACATGCCGAGCGGCGTTGTGTTGACCAAAACCTCGGCATCGTAGTGCCTTGCCAGATTTTCATAATTGTCCTCGCCCCTGCGGGAGATGACGCGCACCTCGCGCGCACCGGCGTCGGAAAGCACGGCGCACACGGTCACCGAGGCACCGCCGCTGCCAAATACAAGCGCCTTTTTCCCTTTTACGGAAACGCCGATGCGCTTTAGCATATACGAAAATCCGAAATAGTCGGTATTATGTCCCCAAAGCGTGCCGTCCTCGCGGCGCACGATGGTGTTCACACTCCCAAGCCGCGCGGCTGTGGGGGAAACTTCGTCCAGATGTGGAACCACCGCCTTTTTATAGGGGATGGTGACGTTTAGACCGTCAAAATCCGCCGTTTGCAGGAAGGACGAAAGGGCACAGGGCGCCACTTCAAAAAGCGAATACGCATATGTGCCGAAACGCGCGTGAATCTTTGGAGAATAGCTATGGGAGAGCTTCTCTCCCAAAAGACCGCATTTTTTCATAGCTACACCGTCTCCGTATAGCTGCCGAGATAGCGGAATTCTTCGCCCAGCTTATCAAGCTCACAGATAAGCTCTACAAACGCCTCGGAATACACACTTGTTTCCAAATCAAAGTAGAACATGAATTCAAAATTGCGGCTTGGCATGGGTCTACTTTCGAGCTTAATAAGGTTAATGCCGATGGTGTAAAGCCGTGCCAGCACCTTATAAAGGGCACCCGGCTCGTGCGGCAGTACCATCATGATACTCGTTTTATCGGCACCCGGATAGATTTCCAGGTTTTTGGAAATGCAGATAAAGCGCGTGTAGTTGTTTGCAGAATCCTGCGCGGCGCTTCTAAGGCAGCGAAGGCCATACAGCTTTGCCGTTTGGCGCGAGGCAAGCGCGGCCACGTCACGTCTGTCGGATTCGGCCACAAGCTTTGCCGCCACTGCCGTGTTTTCACAGGCCGTGATTTTGACATCCGGCCCGAGCGAGGCGAGAAAGTCCGCACATTGGCGAATGGCCTGCTCATGCGTGAAAATCTCGCGGATTTCGCTGACGTCTACGCCGTCTTTTGCGAGAAGACAGTGGTCTACCTTAATGCGCGTGCTCTTCACAATATAGAAATTGTGCTCCAGCATCAGGTCATATACGCGGTTTACAGAGCCGGCCGTGCTATTTTCAATCGGCAAAACGCCGTAGCGGCAAAGGCCCTTGTCAATCGCGGAGAACACCTTGTCAAAGGTGTCAAAATACAGAATATTTGCGCCCGAGAACATATGGTCGCAGGCAATTTGCGAGTAGGCGCCGTCCACGCCCTGGCAGGCAACCATCACATTTTTGGGGAATTCGCGATTGGTGTTTTCCTCAATGGCGGCAGCAATGGTTTTATGGAGCTCGTTATCGGTATCGAGAAGCTTTTCCTGATACGCGCGGCTGAGGGAAAAGAGAAGCGAATAGAGTGTGCCCGTGTAGGAGGCAAATTTTTCCTCCGCCTTCTTTTGCACATCCGCCATCTTCTCGCGCTCGCGCCGTACATCGAGTACAGGCAAGCCGTTTTCTTTTTTGTACGCGGCAATTTGCCCCGCCATTTCCATGCGCTCGCCGAAAAGACGTACAATCTCATCGTCGATGCGGTTAATCTCGTCGCGATACACGCTTAAATTATTTTCCATCGTTCATCTCTCCTTTATGAAAACACATATCATGATCTAACAGTAAATCGAGCACCGAGAGGGCCGTAGCCGCTTCCAGTACCGGCACCGCCCGCGGCAAAATGCAAGGGTCATGCCGCCCCGAAACGGAAAGCGTTGCGCTCTCTTTTTTCGAGAGCGAGATGCTCTCCTGCTCGCGCGAAATCGAGGGGGTGGGTTTTATGACTACGCGAAAGACGAGCGGCTCGCCTGTTGTAATGCCGCCGAGTACACCGCCGGCGTGGTTTGTGCGCGTGCGCACATTTTGCGCTTCGTCATAGTAGAAGGCGTCGTTATTCTCGCTTCCGAAAAGCGAGGCCGCGGCAAAGCCGTTTCCAAATTCAATACCGCGAACGGCAGGAATGCCCCAAACAGCCGCCGAAATTCGGCCTTCTGCGCGGTCAAACATCGGAGCGCCAAGCCCTTTTGGAAGGCCTAGAACCGAAACTTCAATAATGCCGCCCACCGAATCGCCAAGGCTTCTCGCCGCATCAATTTCGGCCATCATCGCCTCGCCCGCGGCATCGTCAAATACAGGGAAGGGCTTTTCGCAAATCGCGGCAAGGGCAGGGATATCCTCGGGTGCGTAGGAAGGTGCCTCGCCCCATACGCCATGAATGGCGCGAATGTGTGCGAAAACAGAAATTCCTTTCTCCGAAAGCATCTGCCGCGCAATGCCGCCGGCAACAGCGAGGGGAGCCGTAAGCCGCCCGGAAAAGTGCCCGCCGCCGCGCGCGTCGGCCGCGCCGCCGTATTTCACGTGCGCTGTATAGTCCGCGTGTCCGGGACGCGGCACGTCAGATAGAGCCGCATAGTCCGAAGAGCGCGTGTTGGTGTTTTGAATGACCGCCAAAATCGGTGCGCCCGTAGTTACGTTTTCTAAAATGCCGGATAAGAATTGGGGCGCGTCCGCCTCCTTGCGGGGCGTGGAAAAACGGTTTTGGCCGGGTGCACGGCGCTTTAAAAAAGCGGAAAGCGCGTCCATATCCACCGTAAAGCCTGCGGGGAGGCCGTCTATAATGACGCCGATGCCGTCGCTGTGCGACTCGCCCGCAATCGAAATGCGGATGTTTTTGCCATAGGAACTCGTCATGGCGTTTCACTCCTTTCAAACTGTCCGCCAAGGAGGGCAAAGTGCTCCCAAAAGGCGGGATACGATTTATTGACAGACTCCGCGCCCAAAATAGTCACGGGGCCGTGGCAAATCGAAGAAAGAATGGCGGCGCTCATCGCGATGCGGTGATCCGAAAAGCTATCCACCGTGCCGCCCGAAAGCGGCGTGCCGCCGTCGATGATAAGTCCGTCCTCCGTTTTTTGCACGCGGCCGCCCACCGCCGTAAGCATGCGGTAAACAGCCTCCAGACGGTCGCTTTCCTTAATTTTCAGCCGCTCGGCGCCGTAAATCGTGGTTTTGCCCGAGGCGCCTGCCGCAAGGACCGATAGAATCGGCACAAGGTCAGGAATCTGCGCGGCCGAAAGCGAGAGACCGGAAAGTCTTTCGTTTTTCACAAAAACGCTGGTTTCTTCTTCCGAAACCGCGGCGCCGAAGCGCGAAAGAAGCGGCACAATCTCGCGGTCGCCCTGAAGAGAGGTACGCGCAAGCCCGTCCACCGTAACGCCTTGAGAAAGCGCCCCGGCCACAAGCCAAAAGGCGGCGTTTGACCAGTCCCCCTCGGCGCGCAAAAGCTCTCTCTCGGAGAGCCGGGGCGTTTGGCCGCCGGGAATCGAATAGACATTGTCTTTAAAAGTAAATTGTATGCCAAAACGGCGAAGTGCGTCTTCCGTCATTTTTATATAGTTTTCCGACTCTATTGCCGTGGTGAGGCGAAGCGTGCTGTCGCCCTCCAGCACCGGCAAAGCAAAGAGAAGGCCGCTTATAAACTGCGAGGAAATGTTTCCTGGGAGAGAATACGCGCCGCTTTGTAGCTGGCCGCGCACGGAAAGCGTATTTGGATTTTCCCACGAAAGCACCATGCCGCCCCGCGTAAGCTCTTCCCAAAGGGGAGAAAGCGGGCGCTCGGGCAGCCGCCCTCGGAGCGTGAGTGTCACGTTTTTGCCGCATGCGCCTAAAACGGGCAGAAGAAAGCGAAGCGTAGAGCCGCTTTCGCCGCAGTCTACCGAAGTGGCAGCGTCTGCAAAAGGGGCAATCACAAAGCCGTCTTTTTCATATGTAACAGCCGCGCCAATGGCCGAAAGGCAGCGGGCCGTGGCGTCCATATCCTCGTTTGTGGCATTTACGAAAAGCTTTTGCGGCTTTTTGGAAAGCGCCGCCAGAATGAGAAGGCGGTGCGCCATGGATTTGGAAGAAATACTTTCTATCCGGCCGCGTATAGGACGCGGCGAAATGGTAACTTGCATATAGGGCCTCCTTAAAAGCCTGCCTCGATAAAGGCGGAAAGCGTTTTTAGCGGAACGGGCCAAAGCACCGCATGCCCGATTTTTTCGGGGAGTACGAGCGTTATCGTATCGCCCTTTCGCTTTTTATCCGAAAGCATGGTTTGATATAGCACAGAAGGGGCCATTTCTGTTTTGACAGGTAAACCAAAGGCGGTGAGCACCTTTGTAATTTTCGTATACACATCGCCTTCGCAAAGACCGGCCGCGGCCGCGCTTTTGGCCACTATAGCCATGCCGATGGCGACACATTTTCCGTGCGAGAGCGAAAAGTTACTTTCTTTTTCAATGGCATGCCCCACGGTGTGCCCAAGGTTCAGTTTTTGACGGGCGCCCGTGTCAAACTCATCCTCCGCCACAATGCGGCTTTTTTGACCGATGCAACATTCGAGGACATACGCCCTGTCAAATGCGGGGCCTTTTTCCAGAAGGTGCTGAAAGAGCGCACTGTCCCCAAGCACCCCGTATTTAATAACCTCCGCACAGCCGTCCGCAAAAATTTCTTCCGGAAGCGTCGAGAGCACATCGGGGTCGCAAAGCACCGTGCGCGGCTGGTGAAAGGCCCCTACGAGGTTTTTGCCCTCGGGAAGGTCAATCGCCGTCTTTCCCCCGACGGAGGAATCCACCATCGCGAGGAGCGTGGTGGGAATTTGTATAAAAGCAATACCGCGCAGATAGGTAGCTGCGGCAAAACCGGCAAGGTCGCCCACCACACCGCCGCCGAGGGCGATAATGGCATCGCCGCGCGAAATATGGTTTTGCGCGAGGAACGAAAGAAGCGCAAGATACGTATTTGCCGTTTTAGAGGCCTCGCCATGCGGGAAGACGAATTTGACCGTACGGATACCGCTTTCCAAAAGCGCCGCTTCGAGCTGCGAAGCATACAGCGCGTCCACCGTGCTGTCCGTTACAATGGCGGCGTACCCGTTTGGAATATGCGGCAAAAGGTATGCGCCTGCACGCGCGAGGCAGCCGCTTTCGATGCATACATCGTATGGGTGTGCGGCCAAAACATGTATTTTTTTCATCCGTCAATCTCTCCTTTTATGCGGCGTCCGTCCTCTAAAAGCTGCCAAAGGCGGTCGGCATCTTTTTCGTAAAGCGCATCGCGGTATTCCGTAAGATTTTTGAGTATGCCGTCAAGCTCTGATAGAAGCGGCTCGCGGTTTTCGAGAAACAGCTCCGTCCACATATCGGGATTCAGCCACGCCACACGCGTTAAATCCTTATAGCTTCCGGCGGAAAGACCGCGATGGTTTTTCGCGCCGGGTGATTTTACATAGGCATTCGAAACAATATGAGCAAGCTGGGAGGTAAAGGCAATCATTTTGTCATGCGCCACGGGGTCTGTGACGGTTATCGAGCCAAACGAAAGCGGCGCAAGAAGCTTTTTAATATGGTCGAGAAGTGCCATATCGTCGTACCTTGGCGGCACAATGACCATCGGTGCGCCCGAAAACAGATCGCTTCGGCTGTATTTAAAACCGCTGTGGTGCGTGCCGGCCATGGGGTGGCCGCCCACGTAGAGAAACCCGTAGGTTTCGGAAAGCGCAAAGCCCACCTCGCAAATGCCGCGCTTTGTGCCGCAAAAGTCAATTACCACGGCATCTTTTCGAATATGGGGCGCGTTTTCCGTAAGATAGTCTATCGCGGCTTTCGGGTAGAGACAAAGAAGGAGTAAATCCATTTCCCCGAGCGCCTCTTTGGAAAGGCGTCCGTCCGCCGCACCGCATAAAATGGCATAATCGAGCATGACCTCGTCGCGGTCAAAGGCGAAAACGGAATGTCCGGCCGCTTTATAGGCGCGCGCTGCGCTGCCGCCGATAAGACCAAGACCAATAATTCCAACCTGCATGAAAAAGCACTTCCTTATAATATTTCGCGAATTTTCTGAATTTTTTGTGCCACACCGGCAAACTCGGCAGGCGTAAGCGATTGTGCGCCGTCGCAAAGCGCGTGCGCGGGGTCGTTGTGTACCTCAATCATAAGGCCGTCCGCCCCGGCGGCGGCCGCCGCCATCGCCATCGGCTCTACAAGGCGCGCTTTGCCTGTGGCGTGGCTCGGGTCTGCAATAATCGGCAGATGCGAAAGCTCATGGAGAAGCGGAATACAGGAAATATCCATCGTATTTCTCGTGTACGTTTCATACGTACGAATGCCGCGCTCGCAAAGGATTACGTTGCCGTTTCCTTCGCTCATAATATATTCCGCGCTCATTAAAAATTCTTTTAAGGTGTTGGCAAGACCGCGCTTTAAGAGAATCGGCTTTTTCGTTTTGCCGAGCTCTTTTAAAAGGTCAAAGTTTTGCATGTTGCGCGCGCCCACCTGAATCACGTCCACATCCTCAAAAAGCGGGAGGTGATTGGCGTTCATAATTTCCGTTACGATGGGCATGCCCGTCTCGCGCTTGGCTTCGAGAAGATATTCAATCCCGTGGGCGCGAAGACCCTGAAAATCATACGGCGAGGTGCGCGGCTTGAAAGCGCCGCCGCGCAGAAGCGTTGCCCCTGCAGCTTTTACTTCTCTTGCAACGGAAATCATCTGCTCGTGCGATTCCACCGAGCAAGGACCCGCGATTATGGCGAAATGACCGCCGCCGATTTTCACGTCCCCAATCTCCACCACCGTATCCTCGGGGTGGAATTTGCGGTTGCACTGCTTAAAGGGGTCAGACACACGCTTTACCGTATCTACAATGGCGAGGCTGTCAAGTAGCTCCATGTCAATCCTAGAGGTATCCCCCACAAGACCGAGTACCGTGTAGTCCACACCAAAAGAGGCATGCACCTCCACGCCCTGCTCCTCGAGCCAATGTGTCAAATGCTGAATCTGTTCTTCTGAAGTATTTTTTTTGAGTACAGCAATCATCGTAAATTCCTCCAATCCAAATATAAAAGGCTACACAGAGGGAATTCTGTGTAGCCTTGAAAGTTCGCTTCGGGTATGCCGAATTTTATGCAACACAAAAATCCCTTACTTCAAGCTTCGTAAAGTAAAAGTAAAAGAAATATGCAATTGCAAATAAAACTGCAACCATCTAAAAGACCCTTTCTACAAAACGTATAAAACCAGTATACTCCCAAAAAAACGGTTTGTCAACCCTTTTTTGCATACTTTTTGTATTTTTATTCGGTGAGGAGCTTGGCATATAAAAGGAAGCAAAAGGCAGAAGGATGCATATTCACCTGTCCCCCAAAGGCGAAGAAGATTTTCTCCATATCGGTTTTGTACTGTACGTCGCCCGTTTGCTGATAGAGCTTCCAAAGGCACATCGCCAAAACGGCGTTCGCGCCGGGGGTGGCGCCGTCATCCGCTTCCAGAAGCGGCGCAATCATGCGCTCGGCGTCCTTAGCACCATGGAGTACGCCGCCGCGCTCTTCGAGAAACAGGCGCGAAATATCGCCCCAGGTTTCCTTGGCGTGCGTAAGATATTCCGCATCATTCGTCGCTTCATAAAGTGACAAAAGCGCCCACAGAAGATAGGCATAGTCCTCCGAAAAGGCATAAATGCCGGCCTCGCCATCATAATACCGCGAGAGAAGGCGCCCTTGGGCATCTCGAAGAATACGGTTTATAAAGTCCACCGTGCGCCGCGCGCGGTCTGTGTAAGAAGCATCGCCGCTTGCCGCCCCGTATTTTGCAAACGCCACGGCGGCAAGCGCATTCCAGCCTGTTAAAATTTTGCGGTCAATCGGGGGCGCGGGGCGTTTTTGCCGCCGCTCGAGAAGCGCCGCAAGCTCCTTTTCATAGTCAGAGGCGGCGATGCGTTCCACGCGCGGAAGGCTTCCTTCCGTAATATGAAACGCACGGCAAAAGTCCCCCGCCGCGCGCCCGAGAACCTCGCGCACCTCTTCCGCATCCCAAAGATAAAAAGCGCCCTCGCCGTCCTCGTTTTCGGCACTCACGGAGCTGTAGAAGCCGCCGGCGGCATCCCCGAGCGTACTGTCCATAAAATCAAGCGTGCGCTTGGCGTATGACACGAAATGCCCGCCTGCCTCCAAAAATGCAATCGCTAAAAGCGCGTTGTCATATAGCATTTTTTCGTAGTGCGGCACCGTCCATGCGCGGTCTGTCGCATAGCGGAAAAAGCCGCCGCCCACATGGTCGCAAAGGCCGCCGTCGTGCATTTTTTGGAGCGTTTTCTCCGCCATCATGCGGCTTTCGGCGTTTGCGTATTTGCGCCCGTAGGAAAGAAGAAACATAGGGGTCGAAGGCATCGGGAATTTCGGGGCGGGGCCGAAGCCGCCGTAAAGCGTGTCAAACGCCCCCGAAAGCGCGGCCGCCGCGGCATCCATGGCGTCACTTTTTATCGTTTCTTTATACATGCCCTCTTCCTCGCGGTTTAAAACGTCCGTAATTTTTCCGGCCGTATCCACCACCGATTGCCGCTCCTCCTCCCACGCGCGGGCGGCGTTTTTGAGAAGGGACTTAAAGCCGATGCGCCCGTTTGCATCTTCGGGCGGATAGTACGTGCCGGCGAAAAACGGCTTTTTCGAGGGCGTTAAAAATACGTGCAGCGGCCAGCCGCCGTCGCCCGTTAAAATCTGACATACATGCATGTAGAGCTTGTCTATATCGGGGCGCTCCTCGCGGTCGACCTTGATGGGAACAAAATGGCGGTTGATAATTTCCGCCGTTTCTTCGTCCATAAAGCTTTCGTTTGCCATCACATGGCACCAATGGCACGCGCTGTAGCCGATGCTGAGAAGTATCGGTTTATCCTCCGCCTCTGCTCGTGCAAAGGCCTCGGGGCCCCACGGGTACCAGTCCACGGGGTTTTCGGCATGCTGCAAAAGGTAGGGGCTTTTACTTTCAGAAAGTCTGTTTTGCATATGTTTTCGTCCTTTCGCCAAAACGGACGCTCTCCCGCGCCTTCGTTTTGTGTATTGTTTTTCTTGCATATTTTACCCGTGTGTGGTATACTATTATGCAGAAAACGGGAAAAAACAAAGGAGAAGGGCAATGATTTTAGCGATTGATATCGGCAATACGAATATTGTGCTCGGCGGCTTTTCGGGCGAGGAGCCTGCATTTGTGGCGCGCATTGCTACAAACCCCTCGAAAACAGAGGATGAGTACGCTACGAAAATTCGAAGCATCCTGTCTCTCCACAAGGTGGAAAAGACGGAAATTCGCGGTGCCATTATTTCTTCCGTAGTGCCCCCTTTAAATACCATTATGAAAAAAGCGGTGCAGATTGTGTACGGGGTGGAGCCGATACTCGTCGGCCCCGGCATTAAAACGGGCATCGGCATTCATTGTGATAATCCCGCTACGGTCGGCGCCGATCTTATTTGCGCCACCGTGGCAGCGCATCATATATACGGCAGTCCCTCTCTCGTTGTGGATATGGGCACCGCCACGAAAATTATGTACGTGGATAAAACCGGCACGTTTTCGGGCGTTGCCATTGCGCCCGGCGTCAACATGGGTCTTCGCGCGCTCTCCTCGGGCACGGCACAGCTCCCGCAGATAAGCCTTGAGGCGCCGCGCTCCGTCATCGGCAAAAACACGGCGGACTGCATGCGCTCCGGCGTAGTGTTCGGCAACGCCGCGATGATTGACGGGATGATTGACCGCTTCTTTTCGGAAGTAGGCGAAGAAATGCAGGTTATCGCCACCGGCGGCCTTTCCGAAGCCATCTGTGCACATTGCCGCCACGCAATTTCGCTTGACCCGCATCTCGTATTAAAAGGCCTGCATATTTTATACCGGAAAAATCAAGGGAAATAAACGCTTTCGGCGTTTATAATATGCGTTGTATCGCCCGTGCGGCGAACGACAGCAAGGAGGATTTTTTTATGAAGAAAATGGAAACAAAAACTATGGTGCTCGGCGCAATCATGACAGCTCTCGTCATTGTGGTTCAGCTTATAAGCACCTACACCACTTTTTTCGGCCCGTTTTCAACGGCACTGGCACTTATTCCTATAGTAATAGGTGCGGCAATATGCGGGACGGGCGTGGGTGCGTGGCTTGGATTTGTGTTTGGGGCTGTAGTGTTACTTAGCGGCGGAGCAAATCTGTTTTTTGCATTTGATGTTCCGGGTACCGTTATAACCGTTCTTGTTAAGGGTGCGGCTTGCGGTTTTGCAGCAGGAGCTGTATACAATCTGTTGAAGAAATTTAACCAATATATTGCAGTTCTTGGTGCTGCACTTGTGTGTCCGATCGTTAACACCGGTGTGTTTATGATTGGATGCATGGTGTTCTTCCTCGATGATGCAGCAAACATTGCACAGGCAATCGGAAGTGACGCATCGGGTGTGGCAGTGTTTGTTGCACTTGCACTTGCAAACTTCATTTTTGAAATAGGAGCAAACGTTGTCCTCAGCCCCGTCGTCGTTCGTCTTCTTCGCATTCGCGAAAGATAAAAAAGCTTCTGAAACACACGGTACATAAAAGTCTGTGTGTTTGCAGTACATAAAGAAGGAAGGAACTATCATGGAAAAATTACAGCCGAAGCTTATCTCCTGTCTTCGTGACTATTCGGGGGCAAAGCTTACGAAGGACGTTCTCGCCGGCATCATTGTCGCCATCATTGCGCTTCCGCTTTCGATTGCGCTTGCCATCGCGAGCGGCGTTGGCCCCGAGGAAGGTCTTTACACCGCGATTTTCGCAGGATTTGTGATTTCGCTCCTTGGCGGCAGCCGCGTGCAGATTGCAGGGCCCACCGCAGCTTTTGCGGCGATTGTGGCAGGCATTGTCGCGCGCGACGGCATCGGGGGGCTGGCTATCGCCACGATACTCGCCGGTATCATTCTCGTTTTACTGGGTCTTTTGCGCCTCGGCTCTCTCATCCGCTTTATTCCGCGCTCTATCACCGTAGGGTTTACCGCGGGTATCGCCGTGACGATTGCCATCGGCCAGATTAAAGACTTTTTGGGCCTTACGTTCGCGTCCTCGCCTATCGAAACGATGGAGAAGGTAGAAGCTGTGTTTGCGTCTATCGGCACATGGAATCCCAT
>JAZNJV010000013.1:0-3732 GCA_045578225.1 Clostridia bacterium
CTGTGCGCCAACCTGAATTTTAGTGCCCTTGGCAGCAGCGAGTACTGCGTCGTGGCAAACGTACGGGGGGCAAACGAGAACGTCATTTTTTGCATTTGCTGCTTTTTCTGCAAGTTCTTTCATGAGAGCTGCGGCTTCAGAAGGTGTCTTGTTCATCTTCCAGTTGCCGGCTGCGAGTTTTGTTCTGCTCATTTTCTTTACTTCCTTTCTTATTTATCTTCGAGGCATGCGATACCCGGTAAAATTTTGCCTTCGAGGAACTCGAGAGAAGCACCGCCGCCGGTAGAGATGTGTGTCATTTTGTCAGCATAGCCGAGCTGTTCTACAGCGGCTGCACTGTCGCCACCGCCGATGATGGTGATAGCATCAGCACTGCCGAGTGCTTCTGCAATGGCAATCGTGCCTTTTGCCAGCACGGGGTTTTCAAATACGCCCATCGGGCCGTTCCATACAACGGTCTTTGCGCTCTTAACAGCCTCAGCAAAAAGTGCTGCGGTCTTCGGGCCGATGTCAAGACCCATCTTGTCAGCCGGAATGGAATCTGCTGCTACTGCTTCCACAGCGATTTCAGCGGAAATCGGATCCGGGAAGGAGGCAGCTACCATCGTGTCAACGGGCAGAAGAAGTTCTACGCCGCGTGCTTCAGCCTTTGCAATAAGGTCTTTTGCAAGGTCAAGCTTTTCTGCATCGAAAAGGGATGTACCGATTTCGTAGCCTTTTGCTTTGAGGAAGGTGTAAGCCATACCGCCGCCGATGATGAGCTTGTCTACCTTGCCAATGAGGTTTTCAATAACACCGATTTTGTCAGAAACCTTAGCGCCGCCGAGGATAGCAACGAAGGGACGAGCGGGATCCGAGAGAGCCTTGCCCATAACGTCAAGCTCTTTCTGGATGAGGTAACCGCATACAGCCGGGAGATAGTCGGCAACGCCTGCGGTGGAAGCATGGGCGCGGTGTGCCGTGCCGAATGCATCATTTACAAAAATTTCAGCGAGGGAAGCAAGTTCCTTCGAGAAAGCAGCATCGTTTTTTTCTTCTTCCTTGTGGTAACGAACGTTTTCGAGAAGCACAACGTCGCCATCGTTCATGGAAGCGGTGAGTGCCTTTGCGCTTTCGCCGATTACGTCCTCTGCCATCTTCACTTCTTTGCCAAGATGCTCGGAAAGACGCTTTGCCACGGGGGCGAGGCTATATTTCGGGTTTACTTCGCCCTTCGGACGACCGAGGTGCGAGCAAAGAATAACTTTTGCGCCATTTTGCACCAGATATTTAATCGTGGGAAGTGCGCCTAAAATTCTGGTTTCGTCCGTAATGTTTTTGTCTGCATCAAGCGGTACATTAAAATCGCAACGGACAAGAACTTTTTTGCCGGTTACGGCAATGGATTCAATGTTCTTCTTGTTCATTTCATTCACTCCTACCAAATTTTATTTACTATTTTACACCAAAAATCCCTTGAAATCAAGTGGAATTTGAAAAAAATAGGAAAAGGTGTAAATTTTCTTTTTGCGAGGCTTGACACGGGGTGAATTTCTAAGGTATAATTAAGGAAGATAAGGAGTGTGTGAACATGTCTGAGAAGAAAAAAGCCCTTGAGGCGGCCATGAGCCAAATTGAAAAACAGTTTGGCAAAGGCGCCGTTATGAAAATGGGCGAAAATACACATTTAAATATTGAAGCAATTCCGACGGGGTCTTTGGCGCTTGACGTCGCGCTCGGTATTGGCGGCGTTCCGCGCGGCCGTATTGTAGAAATTTACGGGCCGGAATCTTCGGGTAAAACTACAGTTGCCTTGCACATTATTGCAGAAGCACAAAAGCGCGGCGGCGAAGTTGCGTTTGTAGACGCGGAGCACGCGCTCGACCCGAATTATGCCAGAAACCTCGGCGTAGATGTAGATGAACTGATTGTAGCACAGCCGGATACAGGCGAGCAGGCGCTCGAGATTGCGGAAGCACTCGTTCGAAGCGGCGCGCTTGACGTTTTGGTTGTCGACTCGGTTGCGGCACTCGTACCGAAAGCGGAAATTGAAGGCGAAATGGGCGATTCGCACGTGGGCTTGCAGGCCCGTCTTATGAGCCAGGCGCTCCGTAAACTTGCGGGCGTTGTGAATAAATCGAACACCACAGCAATCTTTATTAACCAGCTTCGCGAGAAGGTGGGCGTCATCTACGGTAATCCCGAAGTTACAACGGGCGGCCGTGCACTGAAATTCTATGCGTCTGTACGTCTTGACGTGCGCCGCATTGAAGGTATTAAGGTGGACGGGAATATCGTCGGTAACCGCACACGCATCAAGGTTGTAAAGAATAAGGTGGCACCTCCGTTTAGAGAAGCGGAATGTGATATTATGTATGGTCAGGGCATTTCCAAGGTGGGGAACGTTCTCGACCTTGCCGCCGAGTACGGCTTCCTCGAAAAGAGCGGTGCATGGTATTCGTATGAAGGCCAACGCATCGGGCAGGGCAGAGAAAACGCCAAGAAGTTCCTTACGGAAAACCTCGAGATTATGGAAGAGCTCGAAAGAAAGGTGCGCGAGAAGGTGGGCGCCACCGTATCGCCCGCACCGAAGGCGGAGGCATAAGAAGAAAAATCTTGCATTTTGCAAGTTTTCATGGTATACTTTTCTAAAGGCTATGAATGGGAGAGTAGGCAAAAGGTACTTTTTAAGAGAGAAACGCCATCGGCTGGAAGCGTTTTAAAGGAAATTTGCTGAAGTTCACCCGGGAGCCGCGCTTTTGAAGTAGCAGTAGGAAGCGCCGCACGAGGCACGTCACGCCGAAAACGAAGTGCCTGCTTTTTGGCAGGAAACAGGGTGGTACCGCGGAAGAAATTTCGTCCCTTACAAATTTTTTTGTAAGGGACTTTTTATGTAGAAAGGAAGAAAACAATGAAAGAGCAACTGAAAAATATTCGCGAAGCGGCCCAAAAAGCGCTAGGGGCGGCGGAGGATCTGGCGGCGCTTGAGGAAATTCGTGTCCGCTATCTCGGCAAAAAGGGTGAGCTTACGGCGGTGCTTCGCGGCATGGGCGCACTCTCGCCCGAGGAAAGACCCATTATCGGTCAGGTCGCCAATGAAGTACGCGGCGAGATTGAAGCTGCACTCGAAGAAAAGAAAGCCGTTCTTTCTGAGAAGGCACGCGCTGCAAAACTTGCAGGCGAACGGATTGACGTTACGATGCCCGGCACGGGCGCTTTCCCTGCCCGCCGTCATCCTCTCATTCAGGTACAGCGCGAGGTTACGGATATCTTCATCGGCATGGGCTTTACCGTAGGCGAAGGCCCGGATATTGAAAGCGATTATTATAACTTTGAAGCACTCAACCTCCCGGCAGACCATCCGGCAAGAGATACGCAGGATACGTTCTATATAGATGACAATGTGCTGCTTCGTACACAGACGTCCTCCGTGCAGATTCGCACCATGGAAAAGCAGAAGCCGCCTATTAAAATGATTGCACCGGGGCGTGTATATCGCTCGGATGCTCTGGATGCCACCCATTCGCCGGTATTCCACCAGATTGAAGGCCTTGTAGTGGACCGTGGCATCACGATGGGTGACCTTAAGGGTACACTCGAAGCATTCCTCCAAAAGCTGTATGGGGAAAGCGTGAAGGTACGGTTCCGTCCGCATCACTTCCCGTTTACAGAGCCGAGTGCCGAAGTGGATATTTCCTGCTTCGTTTGTGGCGGCGAAGGCTGCAGAGTATGTAAGGGCGAAGGCTGGATTGA
>JAZNJV010000014.1:0-9678 GCA_045578225.1 Clostridia bacterium
AATTCTTGGCTACATCATAGTACTTATTGCCGATTTTCTTTCTTGTTGCGCCCATAGATTCCGTAACTTTTCCGGAAACCTTCTGCGTGCTTACAATACCCTTCCAAACGCCCTTTCCTTCTGCTGTGGGTTTCGAGCGCAGTACGCTGATAACATTCCACTGGGAAAGCGAGTTGATTATTATTTCCGGTGTATCTGTCTTCCCTACCTTCGTTAAGGAGAAGTAGGTGTTTGCGTCCTTATACGGAATGACAAGCGTGCCTGCGCCGTATTTGCCGTATACCTTGGGCGGCTCCAAATTCTTATCGGCGCTGTTGACAACAAAATTTTCGTATTCGGTTACAAACGCCACTTCGGCATCTCCGTCGCCGTCGTTACAAACAAACTCAACCGTTGCACTGCCAAGATTGCGGAAGGTAGCTGTATCATAAGTGGGGTCATACTTACCATTATAAATTACGCGAACGCCTTCGAACCCCATCTTTTTTGCGCGGTCAGCTTTCGCTTCGGGATAGTACGTCAAAACGCCTTCGGAAGCATTTTCCACAAGCGCCTCGGTAACTGTGACCGTTTCGGTATTGGTTACGGTAATTTGCGACATAACCCGCGCATCATCCATACCCTTTTCTACATAGGCGCTGATTTTTCTGCCGAGGATGGACATAGTATCGTATCCCTCGGGCACAGTATATACATTGCTCTCTCCGCGCACCTCAACGGTAATACGCCCTGCCGAAAGGCCAGTAGCGCCGCTATAGATGCCGGTTTGCTGTACGCCCGTTACGATACCGGTAATTTTTTCTTTCCCCTGAAATTTATCGAGTGCCGTTTTATCCGCATCGGTAATAATGTTTCCATCGGCATCCGTTTCGATAATTTTAACCTTCAAACAGTTATTCGTCAAAATGGCAACGATGCCGCGCGAGGCGTCATCTTCCACGCTATTGACAGAAGCATTCTTCAAAATGCCCTGTTCGGCCGCTACTGCCATGTACCCCGAATACCAAGGGGCACCCGGTGCAGTTCTGGCAGCGGCAATTTCGCCGTAGCCGAGCGAGCATACGAGCATTTTTACGATTTCGGTATATTTCACAGGCGCATCCGGTAAAAACGAGCCATCGGTATAGCCGTTTACAATTTTCTGGTCTGCTGCGAGTTTAATGTACTTTTTCGCCCAGTGTCCGGCCTCATCTACATCTGGAAAGCCGGACGGGACCGTATCAAATGCGATGCTTTCCTGCCCAAGAAAAGCAATAATAATCTTAGAAACCTCGCCGCGCGTAATCGTATTATCCGCACGGAAAGTTCCATCCTCATACCCATTGATAATGCCAAGCTTTACAAGCTCGGTAACAGCCTTGCCCACATTCGAGCCGGCATCAATATCCGTGAGATTTACTGCCGGTGCCGCCGTCTCGTCCGCCAAGGCGCCGCCGGGCACAAAAGTAATCAGCATGAAAACTGCCATCAATGCTGCTAACATTCTCTTTTGCAGATTCATGTGTATCCCTCCTCTTTTTTGACATACGTGCATATTTCATTGTACCATTTCGCGCGTAGGAAAGTCAATATGTTTTTAAAAGTATTATTCTTCCTCGCATGCCTCTCTGTGTGCCTTTTTTCGCAAATTATAAAGCACAATGCCGCCGACGATGAGTACGAAAGAAAGCAGCTGAGAAACACGTAAATTTCCGATATACAGGCTATCCGTTCGAAGTCCTTCGATGAGGAAGCGCCCAATGCCGTATCCTACCATATAAAGGCTTGTGGCCCGTCCCGAAAAACCGTGTTTTTTACGGGTAAACCATAGGAAGAGGAAAAGAACAAGATTCCAAAGCGATTCATACAAAAATGTGGGGTGTACGGTCTGTCCGTCCACAAGCATGCGCCACGGCAAGTTCGTAACGGTGCCGTATGCTTCGGCATTTACAAAATTTCCCCATCTGCCTATGCATTGCCCGAGCAAAAAGCCATAGGCCCCAATATCTAAAAACTTCCAGACGGGAAGCTTATGCTTTCTTGTGTATACAATAGCCACAAGTAATGCACCGATAACGCCGCCATAAATGGCAATGCCGCCTTCCCATATGTAAAAAATCGAGAGAAGGTTGTCCTTATAATCGGCAAACGAAAAGAGAACATAGTAAAGCCTTGCACCCACAATGGCCGCCGGCAGTCCCCATAAGACCATGTTATAAAGATGGTCGGGGTCTTCCCCGAGTCTTTTTGTCTCTTTGGTTGCCACCAGTATTGCCGCTAAGATGCCGAGCATAATGATAATGGCGTACCAGCGAATGCCGCCGCTGCCAAAAGGCAGCGGAATGGCAATCTCGCGAAGTGTAAACGTAAGTCCGAGTCCCGGGAAGCCAATCTTATTCATTTTCTTTTTCCCCCTTTTTCGGTCTCACCACGGAAAGTACGCAGCGGTTTTTAGAAAGTCCGTTTTCGAGAATGGCCGCAACATCTGAAAGCGTAAGGGCACGAAGCACATCAGGATATGTCAGAAAATCGCCGCCGCGAAAGGCCATCGGCACGAAATTGTGTGCAATTTTTTCGGTGCTGTCCATCATGCGAACGATGGCGCCGAAAGTACTCTTTTGCGCGCGTTTGAATGCCGCTTCGTCGATGCCTTCTATTCGCACCTTTTCGATGTGTTTTAAAATTCTTTCCTGCACGGCCTTCGGATTTTCGCTTTCGCCCTCTACCGCCAAAAACGCATAACCGCGTCCGGCGCTGTAGCCGTAGCTAAAGTCCTCCCCAATTAAGCCCTCATTGTAAAGTTCTTTATAAAGCGTTGTGCTTTTCCCGAAAAGAAGTGACCCCAAGACCTCATATGCCGCATCGGCAAAAACAGGGTCATCCATCGGCTTTTCTTTAAAGCTTACGGAAAACATCGGACGCGAAACCATAAATTCCGCGCATACTTCCGTTGTCACGATCTCCTCACCCTCTTCGGGAAGGCTAAATTCGAGCGAAGGAGAACGGCGCTCTACGGCGGCCGAATCCACCACTTCCCGTACTTTTTCGGGGTCTACATCGCCTGCAATAAACAGAAGCATATTTTTGGGGGCATAAAACGCGTTGTAGCATTGATATAAAAGTGTTTTGTCAATTTTGGAAATGGACGCTTTGTCGCCTGCAATATCAATACGAATCGGGTGCTTTTCATACATAGCACGAAGACCGCCGAAAAAGCAGTTCCATCCGGGGTCATCCCGATACATGTCAATTTCCTGCCCGATGATGCCCTTTTCTTTCTCTACATTTTCATCCGTAAAATACGGGTTTTGCACAAAACGAATTAAAACATCGAGTGCCTCGTATACGTTTTGGGTGGCGGAGAAAAGATACCCCGTCATATCAAACGAAGTATAGGCGTTGGCAGAAGCACCGAGGGCGGAAAACTTTTCAAATACGTTTCCCTCTTCCTCTTCAAAAAGCTTATGCTCTAAGAAATGGGCAACGCCGTCCGGCACGCGCACTTTAACGCCGTCTGCCGTAAAGGCATTATTGACAGACCCAAAATCCGCCGCAAAAATAGCGAACGTTTTATCAAACCCTTTTTTTGGTAGCACATACACGCGAAGGCCGCTTGCATGCGTAAAATCGTGGAGAGTTTCTCCTATTGTCTGATACGCTTTCATGCCTCTTCCCCTCCTTTGCCGTTTAAGAAGTACACGGTATCCATGTGAACGCTTTTGGCGATTCTTACAACGTCCTCCACCCGTACCGCCAGAATTTTTTCAATCACGCGGTCAATTTCCAAGATTTCACCAAACGGAAGCTGACGCCTGTAGTACCCCATAAGCTGCGAGGGAGAATCCTTATAGGCGCGAAGCTCGGAAACTGCCCCTTGCACGGCACCCGCAAACTCTGCCTCCGTGATGTTCCCTTTTTGAATTGCCTCCTGCTCGGCCGTAATGGCCGCAAGTGCCGTGGTATACTTCGAAAATTCTATACCGGATTGCACGAACAACAGTCCTTTTGTGCGCTCTGTACCTGAAGAAGCATAATAACAAAGGCTCATCTTCTCGCGCACGTTATTAAAAAGCTTTGAGGATGTGCCGCCGCCAAACACGCGGTTATATACCGAGAGTGCGTAAACATCTTCTCCAAAAGGATCGACGTCTGTGCGGTAACCGATGACAAGTTTGCCCTGCAAAACATCTTCCTTATCTTCTACATATTTGACTTCGCTTGCAGTTTTTCTTGTGGTTTCGGGATAGCTGGCGTCGCGTGCGCCGAGCGTTTCCGCAAAAGCCGCAGCGCCGCGTACGGCCGTCTCTTCATCAAACGTGCCGGAAACAAGAATATCTATCCTCGCCGTGGAAAGCATTTCCCGATACTTTACATACGCACTTTCCGGCGTAATCGCCTCTAAATCCTCTTCCCGCCCATTTGCGGAAACGGCATATGGCTCCCCTTTGCACATTTCCTCCGCACAGCGCACGAGGGCATACCGTCTTTTGTCATTCACGATGCCACGGATATCCTCAAGTAGTGCCTCTTTTTCGCGCGCCAAAACAGTGCCGTCAAAGCCTTCCCCTTCTATACGGGGATTGGCTATAATGTCAAAAAGCAGCTCTTGTACCTTTTCAAAAAGCGGCTCTCCTGCATACGTATCGGCAATCGAATCGGCCACGAAAGATACCGTTTGCATCTCGCCTGCCTTTTCAATTCCTGCGCGAAGTTTCGTTCCATACAGCTCCTCAAGATGCATATGAAGAGCAGAACGATCTGAAAACGTGGCGTTTCCTGCCGTGAGCACCTTCGGCAAAAGCGCAAGCGTTGTTGCAGTTTCTGCACGAAGCGGCATATGAAAATAGATGCCTTCTACGCAGTTTTTAAACTTTTTATCCGGCAGCATGTACAGCGTTATGCCTTCTTTGAGTATTCGTTTTTGTATATCCATAGGGCTTCCTCCCATAATTTTTCTTTTCTATTATTTGCAGGGTTTTCAATTGCATACATAAAAAGCCTGTCTAAAACCTCGCCTATTGCCCGGCCACGAAATCCGATCTCTTCCATGTCGCGTCCTGAAACCGCCATCTCGCAAAGGGATGTGGGCGCGCCCATATTCTTTGCCGCCTGCCATGCCTCTTCCAAAGCGGTATCTCCCAAAAAGGCAAAGAAATCTTCTTTCTTTGTATGTTTTAACTGTGCCACATCATACACAATGTGTGCACCTTTTGTATAGGCAGCAAGCTCGCCTGCCGATAGGGTGAGCGCGCGGGGTGCGCGAAGCTTCTCTAAAATCTCCATGGCATGCGCGCCGCAAAGTAGCGCCCATTTCCCCGGAAGAGATGGACAGTCTGCAACCTTTCTGCAGGTTTCTTCGGATAGCATACCCTTCGGCATCACCGCTTCAAAAATCGGACGTGCCTCCCAAAGTGCCGCAAAATCAGCATGTTCTAATAGCTTGGTGATTTCGGCAAAAATTCTTTCGCGGCTGATGTGCGAAAGCGTAGGTGCGAGGCGCAGTGCCGCTTTTTGCGTCTCCGCTTCTATCGCGAAGGAAAGCTGCGCCCGAAAGCGGAAAAGGCGCAAAATACGAAGCGCGTCCTCCCCGAAGCGTTTTTCGGGGTCTCCCACCGTGCGGAGGCACCTATTTTCTAAATCTTTACATCCTGAAAAGGGGTCGTATAGTCCTCTACGCGGACTATAGGCAATCGCATTTACGGTAAAATCCCGCCGCGAGAGGTCACCATCGATTTCCGAGAGGAAATTTACACTGTCCGGCCGTCTGTTGTCGGAATATGCGCCGTCTTCCCGAAAAGTAGTCACTTCAATGGGGCCGCCCTCCGTTACCACGGTTACCGTGCCGTGCGAAATACCGGTATCGTGCGTGCGCAAAAACAGCTTTTTCACCATTTCCGGCCGCGCGGCTGTGGCCACATCATAATCGTGCGGCGTTTTAGAAAGTAATACATCCCGCACGCATCCACCAACCACGAATGCAGAAAACCCTGCATTTTCAAGCGTTTGGCATACCTTTTCAACGTGCGGCGGTATCGGTAAGTGTTTTCTCTTCTCTTCCATACTTTTCAAAAACAAAATCTCCCAGTCTCTTCATAGGGTTACGCGCACTTACCGCGCGAATGCCCTCTCGAAGGTTTTCACGGCGCCATTCATTCTGCAAAAACTGATAGACGGCCTCTTCAATCGGGCAAGTGCTTGAAACCGCCATTGCGAGGCCGTTATTCACCAAAAACTCGCGGTTTCTGTCCTCATGTCCCGGAATGGGGTTCATTAAAATCGTCGGCACGCCCTTTACAAGACTTTCAGAGAGTGTGATGCCGCCCGGCTTTGTAACCATGAGGTCGGAAGCGTCCATCATAACATCTACATTGTCGACATAGGCGTAGGCATACAGCGTATGCTCTGTTTCCAGTCGTTCTATATCGCGCTTGGCTTTTTTATTTTTGCCGCAAACGCAAAGGAGCTGAAAATCATATTGTATTTTATCTATCTGGCGAATGCTTTTCGTCATGTTGCCGTAGCCCATGCTGCCCATCATGACCAAGACTGTGGGTTTATCTTCAATTCCAAGACTTTGGCGTGCCTCGTCTTTCCGGATAGAATTGGCGAATTTTTCGCGAACCGGTATCCCGAAGGGTAAAATCTTATATTCCGGAATTCCTTTTCTTATGCATTGATAATTTAAAAGCGGCGATGCGGTGACGTAATAGTCAAGCCGCGTGTTTTCCCAATACGGATGCATCGTAAAATCCGTAACAATGCCAATCGTGGGTATGTCGCTGAGTTCTTCTTCCAAATATGTAAGGTGAAGCGCTGCAAAAAGATGCGTAGTGATAATTACATCCGGCGAAAAGGCCTCGATGTGGCGAAGGAGCTTTTGCCCCACCACGCCGTTTGCAAGCCGGCTTAGAGGAATACCGTGATGCTCACTTTTCTCCGCCAGGCGATACGCTCTTCTATACATACCGGTAGCGTATTGCGTGCCCATAAGATACCCCTTTTCAAGGGAATCGCTAAGTAGCGGATTCGTTTCTTTATAGGCATCGAGCACACGGCACTGGGCCCCGCGCTTTTCAAAATGCTCGGCGATGGCCATAGCCGTTTGCGTATGTCCCTGACCGGTTGAAATCGTTAAAACTAAAATTTTCAAAATTCTCCCGCCTTTCCTGTGTCACCAAACGAGCGTCTTTTTCATACTATACTATTGAAACGGCACCCCGCTGTTTCGATAGTATAGTTATATTTTAAGGAGGACTTACACATGGGTTTATTTGGTGGATGTGGCAACAACAACGGTAATTCTTGCCTTTGGATCATCATCATCCTGATTCTTATCTCTTGCTGCGGCTGTGGCTCGAACAATCTCGGTAGCTGTGGCAACAGCTGCGGCAACGTCTGCTGCGACTAAGAATCTCTATCTAGCTTTCAGAAAGGAGTAAATACATGATGAATTGTGGTCTTTCCTGCGGCAACAACAATAACTGCTGCGAATGGATTTGGTGGATTATCATCATCTTTGTGTTCCTGAACTGCTTCTGCGGTAACGGAAACAACAATACTAGCTGCTGCTAATTCCTTAAAAGGGGCGCCGTGCCGTACAAAACGCCTGTTTTGTCGGCGCGGCTACTCCGCTACTTTTCTAAATAGGCACGAAACTTTGCCAGCGCTCTCGAGCGGTGGCTTATTTCGTTTTTAATATCGGCCGAAAGTTCACCGAAGGTTTTGCCGTATTCAGGCAGATAAAACACAGGGTCGTACCCAAAACCGTTCGTGCCCTCGGGCGAAAAAGAAATTACGCCGCGGCATTCGCCGCGAAAAACTTGCTCCTCGCCGGAAGGTGTAACATAGGCGATTACGGATACAAAAGCCGCGCCGCGCTCAGCCTCTGGAATATCCCGCATGGCGAGAAGAAGCTTTTCCACATTTTTTTCGTCGGTCGCGTCTTCCCCTGCATAGCGCGCCGAATAAATACCGGGCGCGCCGGAGAGGGCATCTACTGCGAGACCCGAATCGTCTGCAATCGCAGTTTTTCCTGTGGCGTGCATCACAGCGCGCGCCTTAATCAGCGCGTTTTCTTCGAAGGAGGTGCCGTCCTCTACGATTTCCTCCGTAAAGCCGGCCTCTCGCATCGTAATCAGTTCGTAAGAAGGCAGAATTTTTCGAAATTCCCGCATCTTCCCCATATTTCCCGTTGCAACCACGAGCATATTCTTTTCTCCTTTTGGTTTCATTTTATAAGCAGTGTTTTCTTCCGAAATACCCCTTTTTCTTAAAAGGTTTCGTATACTACCGTCTCTTCCATGGGGCGAAATTTCGTATGCAGTTCGAGAGGGGCGGCCTCCGGTGCCGGATATCCCATCACCAAAAGTGCATACGGCTCTATGTTTTCCGGAATACGGAAGGCATTGCGCATTTTCGCCGGGTCAAAGTGCATGACCCAGCAAGAGCCCACCCCTACTTCAAAAGCGGCGAGCATCATGTGCGTAGCCACAATGCCTGCATCCACGGGAGCAGATAATGCCCCGTCATACGGTCTTTTCCAAGTCTCGTCCCGATTATAACAAACGAGCATCGCCATCGGCGCGCCAAAGTGGCACCGCGTGCAATCTGCAAGCTTTTCCATTGCCGCTTTTGACTCCAGCACCAGTATCCTTTGCGGCTGATAGTTGCACCCTGTGGGTGCTTTGTGCCCGGCCGCCAAAATCTGGTCAATATGCTCCCTTTTTACAGGTTCTTTTTTAAATTGTCGCACCGAAAATCTCTCGGTAATCAAGGTTTGAAATTCCATAAAAGACGCATCCTTCCTTATACTTCCACAAAAGCCTGTAAAGCGTACATTATTTGTGCTTTTTTGCAATTACGATGGGTTGGTAAAACCCTGTCTCTTCGGGCAATTTCCATCCCACGCTATCACAGCCATTTTCAATAAGCAAAGCTGTGAGTTCTTCTCTTAGAACCGCCCTGTACGCACATTCGAATTTACTTGTTTTCAGCGTTTCATCATATCCGTTATCTTTAAACAATTTGTCTAAAAATAAAGCCTGTTCTTTTGTGGTGGCTTGCCAATCCTCGAAAAGCTTATCATATTGAGATGCTAAAGTATCATAAAAAGTTTGTATACTATCCAAAGGGATACTCCTTCTTTTTTAACATAGTATGTGCAGACTCGTGTCAAGACTGGAGAACAGTGAATAATAGGACCTACTATTTTTCCCTTAATTTTTCACTGCATTTTCTCTTAAACAAAATCCCTTAGAACCCGCGAGAATACTGGATTTTCTCGCACCCGATAGTATATGTAAATATCAAAATCGGCAAACTAATCTTTTAAATTGTATAGACTTGACACGAGTGAATTTTCTTGTATCTCATGCGATTTAAGACTATTTTTCGTCTTCTGTAATACCCTCAATCAAATCTGTGACTATCTGATTTAATTCGGTTGCATTTTTTGAGGTTATGACTGATTTCCCTGTTCTTCTCTCAACTTCTTTTCTTGCAACACCTGCTGCTTCTCCGCCACTTTTAGCAACCTCTAAATTTTCCTTAAATGTTTGTGGATTTTTTGTTTTTGATAATTCAGTGGTTGTTGCCTCTGCAAGCATATTTAATACCAATTCAAGTGTGCTCATGTTGTCACGCAAGTTTTCTTTAGTCAGACCTTTGAGGTTTTTATATTTCCTTGTTGTCATTCCTGAC
>JAZNJV010000015.1:0-10513 GCA_045578225.1 Clostridia bacterium
CGATGCGCCGCATTCCAAAAAACCATAAAAAAGCAACCAGCGTACCTAGCCCTGCTGAAACGTAGAACACAAAGCGCCAGTTGAGTGCAGCGATACAAAAAGAAGCAAGCAGATAAACAACAATTGTCCCCGCGCTGTTTGAGGTAGAAACGCGTACGAACATTTTCGATAAATCTTCGCGGCGGTAGTATTCCGTAAAAATGCGAAGCATCGGCGGCCACAGCATAGCTTGTGCCAGGCCATTTACGCACCAAAAAACAAGTTTTGTTTCATATGCTGGAAAAATGGACATACAAAAATTACAAAACGCTGTTGTGATAAGGCCGTAAAACATCACAAGGCGAGGCGAAAAACGGTCGCCTAAAATACCGCTCACAATTTGCCCGAGTGCATAAGTAACAGAGGCACCGGTAGCGATGAGACCGGCACTTGATTTTCGAAGACCTTCTCCTGCGATGATTTCTGCCATAACAGCACCATAGCTAAGCCTTGCTACGTAACCAACAAAATATACAAGCCAGGAGAGAAAAAGCAGAAAAAACATATATCGCGGATTTGTGAGTTTTTTCATCATAAGCTCCTTTAAAAACAATGTCTTCCACATTATACCATGAAGAAAAATAGGTGTCAACAGGGGCTTGTGTGAAAAGTTTACAAATCGTTTAAAGTCTTCATCTTGACATTTTTTGGGAAGAGAAATATAATATATGTTATAGATTTTTTTGGAAAGGGAGGAGAAGTATGCTCAAAAAACTTGCCGGCTCTATACGGGAATTTAAACTGCCGACGATTTTGACGCTCCTTTTCATTGTGGGAGAAGCAGTGCTCGAAACGAGCATCCCGTTTATTACTGCGAATTTGGTAAATCAAATTAAACTGGGCGCAGAGCTTTCGGCCATTTTAAAAACAGGGGGCATACTTGCCATTATGGCCTGTGTTTCGTTGACGTTTGGTGGGATTGCAGGCTATACATGTGCCAAGGCTTCTGCAGGCTTTGCAAAAAATTTACGGCATGACCTGTTTGACCGTATTCAAAATTATTCCTTTGAAAACATTGATAAGTTTTCATCCTCCTCGCTTGTTACACGCCTCACAACGGATGTTTCCCATGTACAGATGGCGTTCATGATGCTTATTCGCACGGCCGTGCGTAGTCCTCTCATGCTCACGTTTTCCGTTATTATGGCTTATATCATGGGCGGTAAACTCGCGCTTTCGTTTGTGGTGATTATCCCGGTGCTTGGTGTGGGTCTTTTTTGGGTTGGGAAAAAGGCCATGCCGGCGTTTCGCCGCGTTTTTAAGAAATATGACCGTCTCAATGAATCCATCGAGGAAAACGTGCGTGGCATGCGCGTTGTCAAAGGGTTTTCACGTGAAGAATATGAAAAAGAGAAGTTTGGCGTGGCGGCGGAGAATATTCGAGAAGACTTTACACGCGCCGAACGCATTGTAGCACTGAATACGCCACTCATGAATTTTTGCATGTATTTCAATACAGTGTTTGTTCTGTTTGTGGGTGCGATGCTCGTTGTAAAAAGCGGCGGCACGGACATTGATATCGGTCAGATTTCGGCAATGCTGACGTATGGCATGCAAATTTTAATGTCACTTATGATGCTGTCGATGATTTACGTAATGCTCACCATGTCTACAGAGGCAGCTAAGCGTATTTGCGAGGTTTTGGACGAGGAGCCGGCGCTCAGAAATCCCGAAAACCCTGTTATGGAAGTTTTGGATGGGTCTGTGGATTTTGAAAATGTAAGTTTTAAGTACTCTAAAAAAGCAAAGCGATTTGCGCTCTCAAACATTAAGCTTCATATCCGCTCCGGAGAAACCGTGGGAATTATTGGCGGCACGGGGTCTAGTAAATCTTCGCTTGTGCAGCTTTTGCCGCGCCTCTATGATGCTACGGAAGGCGTAGTGCGCGTAGGCGGACGCGATGTGCGAGAGTATGATCTGGACAGTTTGCGCGGCGCGGTGGCGATGGTGCTGCAGAAAAACCTTCTGTTTTCCGGCACAATTCGTGAGAATTTACGTTGGGGCAATCCTGAGGCTACCGATGCGCAAATAATAGAGGCTTGTAAAATGGCACAGGCGCACGAATTTATTACTTCTTTTCCGGATGGGTATGACACCAAAATCGAACAGGGTGGCACCAATGTTTCCGGCGGGCAAAAACAGCGACTTTGTATTGCTAGAGCCCTCTTAAAAAACCCGAAAATTTTGATTTTAGATGATTCTACAAGTGCGGTGGATATGAAGACGGATGCGCTCCTTCGTCACGCACTCAAGACATACGTGCCTGAAGTGACAAAAATTATTATTGCGCAGCGTGTGGCCTCTGTGGAAGATGCCGATGTCATTTTGGTTATGGAAAACGGCGGCATTGCAGCTTCGGGAACGCATGCGGAACTTTTAAAGAAGTGTGAAATTTATCGTGAAATTTATAACCAGCAAACGAACGGAGGTGGGGAAGATGCCTAAAATGCTTGGAAGGCCGCATGTGCCACCTAAAAAAGGTACTTTTACGCGCGTTTTAAAGATGCTCCGCGCATATTACCCCGTTTTAGCTCCCGTTTCTGCGATTTGCATTTTGTTTTCTGCGGTAGTGGCGGCGGCACCGGACGTTTTTATTCAAAAGGTAATTGCTGTAATTGAAAAATGGTATGAAACAAGAGATTGGGTATCTGCCTCGCGCGAACTGGTGCCGCTGATTGCCATTTTAATTACCTTGTATGTGCTTTCTATGCTTGCGGTGGCGCTTTATACACAGCTGATGGCGTATATTACGCAAGGCTTTTTATCGAAACTACGCTGCACCATGTTTGAAAAGATGCAAAATCTTCCGATTCGCTATTTTGACACGCATAAACATGGGGATATCATGAGCCATTACACGAATGATATTGACACGCTCCGTCAGCTAATTTCGCAGTCTCTGCCGGCTATTTTGCGTGCAGGGTTTACCGTTATAAGTGTGCTTGCTATTATGGTATACTATAGTGTATGGATGACGCTTTTGATTTTTGTGGGTGCCATCGCTATTTTGATTATCACCAAAAAGGTTGGCGGCGGCTCCGCTAAGTATTTCATTCGGCAGCAAAAGTCCATAGGGCGTGCGGAAGGTTTTGTACAGGAAATGATGAACGGGCAGAAAGTTATTAAAGTTTTCAGCCATGAGGAACAAAGTCGAAAGGATTTTGATGCCCTAAATGAAGCGCTGTATGAAGATAGCAAAAGAGCGCATGCCTACGCCAACATGATGGGCCCAATCAATCAAAACATAGGGAATATTCTGTATGTTTTGGTGGCGATGGCAGGGGGGATTTTTCTTCTCAGCGGCACGCAAAATGTCAGCCTTTCTGGACTTCCGTTCGGCATTAGCATCGTAGTACCGTTTTTGAACATGACCAAACAGTTCACTGGGAACGTAAATCAGCTCTCGCAGCAGATTAACTCCATTGTTATGGGTATCGCCGGCGCGGGACGTTTGTTTGCGCTTATGGATGAGGCGCCGGAAGAGGATGCGGGATATGTTACACTTGTAAATGCAGAAAAAACGCCCGACGGCACGCTGGTAGAAACCAATGCGCGTACGGGTCTTTGGGCGTGGAAGCATCCACATACCGACGGCACCCTTACGCTCACACCGCTTCGAGGCGATGTGCGGCTTTCACACGTAGATTTTGGATATGTAGAGGGAAAACCTGTTTTAAAGGATGTTTCTGTATACGCCGAGCCGGGACAGAAGGTGGCCTTCGTAGGCGCAACAGGCGCGGGAAAAACTACCATTACAAATCTAATCAACCGTTTTTATGACATTGCAGACGGTAAGATTCGGTATGATGGTATCAATATCAATAAAATCAAAAAATCGGACCTTAGGCGTTCGCTTGGAATTGTTTTGCAGGAAACAAATCTTTTTACAGGTACGGTTATGGAAAACATTCGGTACGGACGTCTCGATGCGTCTGATGAGGAATGCCGCGCCGCTGCACGGCTTGCCGGAGCGGACGATTTTATTACGCGCCTTCCGGATGGATATGATACGGAGCTTTCGAATAACGGTGCCAATCTTTCGCAAGGCCAGCGGCAGCTGATTGCGATTGCCCGTGCGGCCGTGGCTGATCCTCCGGTTATGATTTTGGACGAAGCAACTTCTTCTATTGATACGCGTACGGAAGCTATCGTACAGCGCGGAATGGATAAGCTTATGGAAGGACGTACGGTATTCGTTATCGCACACCGTCTTTCCACTATTATGGATGCTGATGTAATTATGGTGCTTGAAAACGGAGAAATCATTGAACGTGGCAATCACGAAGAGCTCCTTCGAGAAAAGGGGACGTATTACCGTTTGTACACAGGCGCATTCGAACTGGAATAAGAAAGAGAATGCGTTTCTAGGACAAAACGCCACCGCTTGTAGTATGCATGTACCACGACGAGTGGCGTTTTAACGTTCTGTATCTTTTTATGGCCCCTTTTGTGACGTGAAAAAAATTCAAAAAACGCTTGACAATAGATGCCTTTTCGAGTATAATAGATTTGCTGCTTCGGAATGGGCAGTTTATGCTGGTGTAGCTCAGTTGGTAGAGCAACGCATTCGTAATGCGTAGGTCGCGGGTTCGAGTCCCATTACCAGCTCCAAAACCCACCTAACTTCGGTTAGGTGGGTTTTTGTTTTTCTATTGTTAAAGTATAACAGAATGCTTGCCTTTTTCTTTTTTTTATGATACAATACAAGGAAGATCAAAAGTCATTTTTCTCACTGTAGGTAAACACTTTCGAAAGGATGTTTTGAAATGAAAATTACAGTTTGCATTGGAAGTTCATGCCACATTAAAGGCTCGCGCCAGGTTGTAGAAAGACTACAGGAGTTGATTGCTGAAAATGGCGCAGAGAAGGCTGTGGAGCTCGGTGGCGCATTTTGCATCGGTAGGTGCCAAGAAGGCGTATGTGTGAATGCGGATAACACCTTTTATTCCGTCACCCCCGAAACGGTGGATGCTTTTTTTACGGAAGCTGTTTTGCCGAAAGTGAGAGGATAATATGATTATTCAGATTTGTGTTGGGAGTTCTTGTCATCTAAAGGGGGCACCCGAAATTGTTGCCTTATTGCATGCGGCAATCGAAGAGCACAAACTTGAAAATGAAATTACACTGGTAGGAAGTTTCTGCACAGGAAAGTGTAATCGTCACGGCGTTACGGTGCAGGTGGATGATGAAATTCATGTGGGCATCACACGCGAAAATTTCAAAGCGTTTTTTGCCGATAAAGTACTCAGGATAATCCAAAATGAAAAGGAGAATGGATGATGCCAAACTGTTTAACTTTGAAAAAATCAAATTGTAAAAACTGTTATAAATGTATTCGGCATTGCCCTGTGAAGGCGATTCGATTCTCTGCAAACCAGGCACATATCATCGGGAATGAATGCATTTTGTGTGGACAGTGTTTTGTAGTGTGCCCGCAAAACGCAAAACAAATTGTGGACGAAACGGAAAAGGTAAAGGTGCTTTTGCAGAACCCGGAGCCGGTTGTAGTTAGCCTTGCACCGTCTTTTGTGGCTAATTATGAAGGCGTTGGAATCGAGGCCATGCGAGAGGCCCTTTTGAAACTTGGGTTTTACGATGTGGAAGAGACGGCAATCGGTGCCACAATCGTTAAAAATGAGTATGAGAGAATACTGCGGGAGGAAAACCGCGATATCCTTATTTCATCTTGCTGTCATTCTATCAACTTACTGATTCAGAAATATTTCCCGCGGGAGCTGGCATATTTGGCAGATGTGGTTTCCCCCATGCAGGCGCACTCGTTGGATATTAAAAAGCGAATTCCAGGAGCCAAAACAGTATTTATCGGACCTTGTGTTGCGAAAAAAGATGAAGCGGAGCATT
Organism: Clostridia bacterium; assembly: GCA_045578225.1. Taxonomy (GTDB): domain Bacteria; phylum Bacillota; class Clostridia; order UMGS1883; family UMGS1540; genus SIG447. Next base: position 5,902 of record JAZNJV010000015.1, read on the forward strand.
ATGAGGGCATTGTCGATGCTGTTTTGACGTTCGAGGAGCTTTCTAACTTACTTAAGGAAAAAAATATAGAACTTTTGCAGGAGATGGATGTCAAAGAAGAGAGCCGTGCAAGGTTCTTCCCGACAACGGGTGGCGTTCTTAGAACAATGGCCGAAAAGCCGTCGGACTATACGTATATGGCACTTGACGGGATTGAAAACTGTGTGGATGCGTTAAAAGATATCGAAAACGGAAAAATCCATAAGTGCTTTATTGAAATGTCCGCCTGCAGCGGCAGTTGTATTGGTGGCCCTGTTATGGAAAAATATCACCGCACCGCTCCTGTTAAAGACTTCGTTGCGATAACAAAGTATGCGGGCAAAGAAGATTTTACTGTTGTGCAGCCGGACGGATTTGACCTTAAAAAGCAGTTCATGTATATTGAACATAGATTACAGACGCCTTCTGACGAGGAAATCGCAAATGTGCTTCGCAAAATGGGAAAACACAAACCTTCTGATGAACTGAACTGCGGATCTTGCGGCTATAACACCTGTCGCGAGAAAGCGATTGCTATTTTCCAGGGTAAGGCCGAAATTTCTATGTGCCTACCGTTTTTAAAAGATAAGGCGGAAAGCTTTTCGGATACAATTGTTAAAAATTCCCCAAATGGCCTTATCGTTTTAAACGAAGAACTCGAGGTACAGCAGATCAATGAAACGGCAAGAAGGATTATGAACATTCGCGCAAGCGAAGACGTACTCGGGGATTTGGTTGTTCGTATCATGGATCCCAGTGATTTCTTAGAGGTACAAACTACAGGCAGAGATATTCATGGAAAAAAGGTGTATCTTGCGGAATACAAGCGATACATTGAGCAGTCCGTTGTATATGATCGAGATTCGCATCTATTGATAGGCATTATGCGTGATATCACAGACGAACAGAATGAACGTGAGAAGAAGGAACGCATAAGTAACCAAACCATAGAGGTTGCGGATAAAGTTGTAGATAAACAGATGCGTATTGTGCAGGAAATTGCCTCGCTGCTGGGTGAGACAGCTGCCGAAACCAAAATTGCGCTTGCAAAGCTAAAGGAGTCGATTCAGGATGAATGATTTATGTGCAGAAATCGGCTGGAAAAGTATTAATCATCATGGAGAACAGCTTTGCGGAGACCATGTTGAGATTGTAGAAGGAGAGGACGGCTCCACCGTTATTGTTCTTGCAGATGGTCTTGGAAGCGGTGTGAAAGCCAGTATTTTATCAACGCTTACCTCTAAGATTATTTCGACAATGATGGCAGAAGGGCTTCCTATTGAGGAGTGTGCGGCGACGATTGCGGCAACACTTCCGGTTTGCTCCGTTCGTGGCGTTGCCTATTCTACATTTACTATCATGCACATTATTGAAAACGAAGTTGCGGAGATTATCCAGTATGATAACCCTAAAGCAATCGTTCTTCGAAATAATGAAAATTATGAATATCCCCAAACGGAAATGAACATAGACGGGAAAAAAATATTCAAATCCGTTATAAAACTGCAAGAAGGCGACGTTTTTATCGCTATGAGCGATGGATGCCCGCATGCAGGCATTGGTCTTGCCTTTAACTTTGGATGGAAGCGTGAAGATATCATCAACTTCATGGAAGCTATGGCATCCACAGGCCTTACCGCAAAGAATTTATCTACGCTTTTGGTGGATGAATGTGATAAACTTTACGGCAGAGAGCCAGGGGATGATGCTACAGCGTGTGTTGTGAGAATACGAAAAAGAGAACCCATGAACATTCTATTTGGGCCGCCTACGAATCGAGATGACTGTGGGCGCATGATGTCTCTTTTCTTCTCCAAAGCAGGAAAACACATTATTTGTGGGGGAACCACCTCTACCATTGCGGCAGAGTATCTCAAAAAGCCGCTCGAAGTGTCTCTGGATTTCGAAACATCCGGAATCCCGCCGATTGCAAAGCTTGAAGGGGTGGACCTTGTTACGGAAGGTGTAATTACAGTCAACAAGGTTTTGGAATATGCAAAAGATTATTTGGGCGAAAACGCGCTGTACGAAGAGTGGTATTTTAAACGCGATGCGGCTGCGCTTATTTGTCAATTACTCTTTGAAGAAGCAACCGACATCAATTTTTTTGTAGGCCGTGCAATCAATCCGGCGCACCAAAACCCTGATTTGCCGATTAATTTCAGCATAAAAATGAATTTGGTGGACGAATTGTCCACATGCCTCAGACAAATGGGCAAGAAGATTAAAGTAAGCTATTTTTAACGGGTAACGGGAGGATACAAATGAGGAACAAAGTCACAATTATCGGCGCCGGAGGCGTTGGCGCGACTACGGCATATAGTTTGCTTGCAAGAGAAGCGGCTTCTGAAGTTGTTTTGATTGATATCAATGTCGATAAAGCCCTCGGAGAGGCGCTTGACATTAAACAAGCCACGCCATTTTTGGGAAATTCCGATATCTATGCCGGGGATTACAGAGATGCGGCAGGGTCGCAATTTGTAATTATCACAAGTGGTATGGGGAGAAAACCGGGGCAGACGCGCCTTGAACTTGTGCAAACGAATGTGGAAATTCTTCGCAGCATTGCTTCAGAAATTGTAAAGTACGCACCGGATGCTTTGTATATTCTGGTTGCAAATCCCGTAGACATTCTCACGTACGCATTTTTAAAGTTTACGGGGCTTCCGAAGAATCAGGTTATCGGCACCGGGACGATGCTGGATACGATACGGCTTCGCACGCGTCTTGCTGAAATTTACGGTGTAAACAAAAAACAGGTGCATGCGAATGTGCTCGGCGAGCATGGGGACAGCTCGTTTGTGGCTTGGTCGGCTGCAACGATTGCGGGGGTTCCGCTTCACGAATATAATGGGGCGATTGCAACGCCCTACGGCATCATTACAGAATATACGCATGCAGAAGTAGAGGAATATGTGAAAAAATCCGGCGGCAAGATTATTTCCAGAAAGGGAAGCACCGTATACGGTATTGCAACTACTTCTACGCATATTGTGAATACAATCAGCGGTAATGCCGGCACGCTTATGACGGTATCTTCCTTACATGAAGGGGAGTATGGCATCCACGATGTATGTCTCAGTTCTTTGTCACTCATTGACAGAACAGGTGTACGATCTATCATTACCCAAAAACTTTCAGAGGATGAAATGAAAAGCCTTTATCACTCTGCCGAAGTTCTGAAGGATATTATTCGCGCGTGCGGTCTCTAAGGAGAAAAACATGAGAAAGTTTGACACAAAAATTCAACATTTAAAATATAAAGTACTTCGCGAGGTTGCAAGGCATGCGTGGAAGGATACACTCCTTGAAAACGTTTTGGAAATTCCCCAAACGATTGTTCCGGGAAAAACTTCTACGATGCGCTGTTGCGTCTATAAGGAAAGAGCTATTCTTTCGGAGCGCGTGAAACTTGCAATGGGTGGAAACGCAGAAAACCCCAATGTAATTGAAGTTATAGATATTGCTTGCGACGAGTGCTCCGCGGCAGGATATGAAGTTACAGATTCCTGTAGAGGCTGTCTTGCACACAGATGCGAAGATGTATGTAAGCGGGGTGCAATCTCGTTTGACCAAAATCACGTGGCGCATATTGATAAATCGAAATGCGTGGAGTGCGGTCAATGCGCCAAAGTTTGCCCGTATTCAGCCATTATAAACCGAAAACGTCCTTGCCAAAAGGCGTGTAAAATCAAGGCAATCTCCATAAATGACGATAATGCCGCCGCTATTGATAACAATAAATGCATTGCGTGTGGCGCGTGTGTATATCAGTGCCCGTTCGGTGCCATTATGGATAAATCCTATATATTAAATGTCATTGACCTAATCAAAAAGAGTGAGGGGAATACGGCGTACAAAGTATATGCTATGGTGGCACCTTCTATATCAAGCCAGTTTACCTACGCCAAACTCGGTCAGGTTATAAAGGGACTAAAAACACTTGGTTTCCATACGGTAATTGAGGCGGCACTTGGGGCGGACATGGTCGCCAAGGCTGAATCAAAAGAACTCAGCGAAAAAGGGTTTTTGACGAGTTCTTGCTGTCCCGCTTTCGTAGCCTATGTAAAATCCGCCTTCCCGGATTTAGTCCAGCATATTTCTCACAACCTTTCGCCCATGGCGACGCTTGCAAAATATATAAAGAGCACGGACCCAAGCTCTAAGGTTGTGTTTATTGGCCCTTGCACAGCGAAAAAGGCAGAGGCACAGCTCGACGATGTGAAACCGCATGTGGATGCTGTGATGACCTTTGAAGAGCTTCAGGCACTCTATGATAGCAAGGATATTGATATTACAACGCTTTCAGAAGATGTTCTCGATAATGCATCTTACTTTGGCAGAATTTTTGCGCGTTCAGGCGGTCTTTCGGATGCTGTAAAACAAGGACTTAAAGAGCAGAATATCGAATTTGACCTCAAAGCTATCCCGTGTGACGGAATTGAAGCTTGCAAAATGGCGCTTCTCAAAAAGAGAAAAGAAGTTTTAGATGCGAACTTCATTGAAGGCATGGCCTGTGTGGGCGGCTGCATTGGTGGCGCGGGATGTCTCACACATGGCGAAAAGAATAAAAACGAAGTAGATAAATATGGCG
>JAZNJV010000016.1:0-8128 GCA_045578225.1 Clostridia bacterium
GTTTTAGTGCAACATAATTTATATTCAACCGCCGGCACGGGGGATTTGGTGGAAGAGACCACGGGTCTTCCGGTGCAGAAATTCTTATCCGGCGCAGAGGGTGGTGACCAACAAATCGGTGCACGCATTGCCTATAATGAGATCGACCTCGTTTTGTTCTTTGAGGATCCGCTGACGGCCATGCCGTACGAGCCGGAGGTCTCTACCATTTTGCGGCTTTGTGACGTACATACTATTCCGATTGCTACCAATATGGCTACGGCCGAAGTTTTAGTCCTCGGTCTATCCCGTGGCGATTTGGATTGGAGAAATTTAATTCGAAACTAAGAGAATGGCCGCACCTGTGCGGCTTTCTCCATAGGAGATACTTTTCATGTACAGTACAGTACTTTTTGATTTGGACGGTACACTTGTAAATAACGCCAAAGGCATTACGGAAGGGGTGCGGTACGCGCTTTCTTCGCTCGGGTTTCCCTCTCTTCCGTACGATGTGCGTGAAATGTTTGTAGGCCCGCCGCTTCGTGCTTCGTTTCAAAAATACTGCGGCGCAAGCGAGACGGTAGCCGAAGAGCTTGTGGAAAAATACCGTGAATACTATAAAGAAAAAGGCGTGTTTGAAGCAGAGCCGTATCCGGGCATTTTGGAGCTTCTTATAAAGCTTACAGATGCAGGAAAGGAGCTTTTTGTAGCTACCGCAAAGCCCACGGTATTTTCTAAAACGCTTCTTGCACATCTCGGCCTTTCCGGCTACTTCAAAGAAATTGTAGGCGCCGGGTTTGATAAGCATTTTGATACGAAGGAAAAAATCGTAGCGCTTGCAAAATCCATGGCCGAGGGGCAGGAAATCATCATGGTGGGCGACACGGTGTATGACGTGGAAGGGGCCCGAAAAAACGGCCTTCCCACAATCGGTGTTTTATACGGATTTGGCGATAAGGATGCGCTTCGCAAAACAAGACCCGAATATCTCGTAGAAACAGTAGAAGAAATCGGAGGGATTATATGCAGCTGAATATTCATAATGCCGCGCTTACTATATCTGCTGTGCAGCCGCGGCAGTATCCGCAGACGGCGATGGCGGAAATTGCTATGGCAGGGCGTTCCAACGTAGGCAAGTCCTCCTGCATCAATAAACTTTTAAACCGCAATAAGCTCGCCCGAACGAGTGCAACACCCGGCAAAACAGCCACAATCAATTTTTATAATATTGACGATACGCTTTTCTTGGTGGATTTGCCCGGATACGGCTTTGCTCGTGTTTCCAGAGATGAACAGGAAAAGTGGGCCAAAATGATCAACACGTATCTCGAAACGCGTGCCCAGCTTTCCGGCGTTCTCCTTTTGGTGGATGCTCGGCATAAGCCTACGGCACAGGACGTTATGATGTATAACTGGATTAAAGCACGGTTCGGCGAAGTTACGGTGGTAGCCACCAAATGCGACAAACTGGGCGTGACGAAAATCCCGGAGCATCTCGAAGTGATTCGAAAAACGCTTGCCCTTACCGAAGAAGATACCCTTTTACCGTTCTCCTCGGAAAAAGGCACGGGCAAGGAAGAACTTTGGGCAGAAATTAGCCGTATTACGGGCGTGGCACTTTAGGGGACGCGTTTCGAATACCATAGATATAAGAGGGGAATAGTAAAGAAAAAACCATGGACGGGAAGGGACAAAAATGAAAACAAAACAGCTTGTGAAAATTATAGTGGCTGTGCTGCTTTTATATCTTTTTATGTATTACTGGGAAAGTGTGGCCCGCTTTTTAGGGGCACTTTTCCGTGCGGCGCTCCCGCTCTTTTTCGGTGGGCTTTTAGCGTACCTTGTAAACATTTTGATGACGTTTTATGAAAAACAGTATTTTCCGAAAAAGAAGAGTACTTTCGTTGTGAAAAGCCGAAGACCTGTGTGTCTTATCGGTGCGTTTCTCACCCTTGTTGCGGTCTTGGTGCTGATTATAAGCCTCATTGTGCCGCAGCTTTACACTTGCGTGCAGCTTCTTTTTGCAGCGGTCCCCGGTGCTATACAAAGACTTTTGGGATGGGCAGCAAAGCTCAATTTGTTTTCGGAAGAAACGTTTGCGATACTCGAAAGCTTCGATTGGCAGTCCCGCATCGGGGAGATTGCTAAGATGCTTACAACAGGCGTAGGTGACGTGATGGGCGTCGTGATGAAGGTCATCACCTCCGTCATTTCCGGCACAGTAACCATCTTTTTAAGCATTATTTTTTCTGTTTATCTTCTCTCGGCAAAAGACAAGATAGGTCGGCAAACGAAGAGTGTGGGGAAACGCTACTTGCCCGAAAAAGCGTATGAACGCGTTTTATATGTTTGCCGCGTTTTCGACGAGGCGTTTCATAGCTATATTGTAGGACAGTGCACAGAGGCTGTGATCCTCGGCGCACTTTGCACGGTTTTCATGCTCATTTTCGGACTTCCGTATGCTACGATGATTGGCGCGCTGATAGCATTCACTTCGTTCATTCCCGTAGCAGGCGCGTATATCGGGGCAGGGCTTGGTGCACTTCTCATTTTGGCGGTATCTCCGTTTGAGGCACTCATGTTCCTCATTTTAATTATCGTTTTGCAGCAGCTAGAGGGCAATTTAATTTATCCGCGTGTCGTCGGTGCTTCTGTTGGTCTGCCGGCTATATGGGTTTTGGCGGCAGTAACAGTTGGCGGTGGCATTCTTGGTATTTTGGGCATGCTCCTCGGCGTGCCGCTGGCGGCGGCAGCGTACCGCATTTTGCGAGAAGATATACACGGCAAAACTCCGTTTGGAAGAAAACATAATAAAAAGGAGCTGTAAAACAGCTCCTTTTTATTTATCGAAGCAGAAACCAGAGGAGAGCGGCGCATACAAGGCCTGCAAGAAAGGGAATTATGCGCCGCTTTTTCTTTTTGGGCGGCAGGGGGCCGGAAAGCCCGGCAAGGTATCCTGTTACAAGGCGCTCCGCTTCCTCTACGGCATCTTTGGGGGCGGTATCCGAAGGTGCATTTTCCCTAAGGATAAAAATAGCCTCTTCGATATAGGGGGATTTAAAATTTTTCACAACAAATACTTTTTTACTTTTCATTTTGCACCTCCGGTCGTATTTCTATTCGGTAGTTTATCCCAAAAACGGAAGCGCTATGCAACAAAATCGTCTGGGCTTTGCGCGGCGGCACATATGACCGTCATATCATCCCGCACGTGTCCGCCGCCTTTCTCTTTTGCAAGCTGCAAAATAATTTGCATAAGGGCGTGTGGGTCGTTTCCGTCGTACGCCGAGATGGCTTCTGAAACCCATGTGCCGTCCTCGGCGTTTGATGCGGGGTCAAGCGCGCCGTCCGAGAGCATAACAATCATATCCCCGGGCGCAATTTTTGTGCGAAGAGAGGCAAGGTCGGGCTTTGAAAACAGCCCCGCGGGGAGCGAGCCGGCAGAGAATGCGCGCACCGTTTTCCCATGCCGTATAAAACTTGTGGCGGCGCCTGCCTTCATAAATTCAGCTTCGAGACTCACGGTGTTTACTAAAAGAAGGTCAAGCGTGGCAAACGTCTCCTCGGCAGATTTTAATACGAGTACAGAATTTACAAGTCCCACAGCCGTTTCGGCATCAAATCCGGCGCTGAAAAGTGCGCGCAGCATCGTAAGTGCGGCACGGCTATCCTCTGCGGCGCGAATGCCGCTGCCCATACCGTCGCTGATGGCGAGAAGGTACTGCCCACTATCGAGATACAGGCTTTCGAAGCTGTCGCCGCTTTTGGGGCTCCCTTCTCTCATAAGTGTTTCACCGCAAATTTCAAGGTGTATGTGGCGTGGTGGGGCAAGACGAATACGCCCGTTTTGGGCGTTTGTCACCTCCATGGGCATTTTAAGCGCCTCGGAGACGAGTGCAGCAATTTCTTCCGGTGAAATTGCAGGGTCTAGGGAGAGGGAAACGCAAAGCGCGCCGCGTCTTCTTTCAAGAACTGTAACGTCTTCGGCCAGAATATGCCGCTCTCGAAGGTGCGTGCGTACAAGGTCTTCCATCTTGCTGTTTTCGGAAAGACCGCTTCGTACATTCTTTTCCATACCTTCTAAAATGTGCGAGACGGAAGCGAGTTGCCGCGCTACAAGTCCCCGTGCCTCGCGCGAGCGTGTTTCCCAAAGCATGTCTATACGATATGCTTCGTACATGTGATTGAAGGCATCGAGAAGCAGAAGGGGACGGATGCACTTATCGAGGAGCGAAATGGGGATATCGTCCCGTGTGACTTTGCCCTCTCTGCAGCATATCTCCAGCATAACAAAGAGAGAAGCATAGGTGCGGTGAAATTCTCTCTTCCAACAAAAATCCAGTTTCTTACATCCTTCGCAGGCATGCCGTGCGGCTTTTTCAAAAAAGGAAGCAGCGGCATTTTGCGTGCCAGAACGTGTATTTTCCGCCATGTCTTGTAAGGTGCAGGAAAGAAAGGAAAAGGCTTCTGCTTTTTCCCGAAGTTCGTTTGCAAGAAACGTTTTTGTGCGGCTATGTGGCAGTTCCACAGCGTCCGCAGGCGTTGTGAGCCGGCCCAAAAGTCCGGGCGGAAGCGCAAGATATATGAGCGAGGGGGCAACCATTTCTGAAATATGTAGTACCATTTCTGAGGAGCCGCCCGTGTAGTAGGTGACCATCGCATTGGCACAGATAAAGGCAAGGGCCGAGCCGGCGCGTCCATAGCGCGAAAAATATCCGGCCGCCATACCGGCCGCCGCAAAGGCGCCGAGTACAGGGTCGCCGCTTTCGAGCGTCGCTAGGAGCCCTAGCGTTATACCGGCAACTGCACCGCTTGTCATGCCGCTTTCATGCGTCAGGAGAAGAACGGCTAAAACGGAAAGCGGCGTGGTAAGATAAAGACCTGTAAACGAAAGTAAATTGGAAACACCTAAAATAGCAACACCTAAAAGTGCCGATACGGAAAGGACATCCATGGGGGAGGAAACGGCATCGGCTTCGGAAAAGGCGCGGCGCGCATGGGCGAAAAGACAAACGGCTGCCGTGGTAATCCCGGCTTCCAGTACGAGAAGAAAGCAGTCGTACAGTAAAATTTGACCGCCGAGTAGCATAAAAAGACCGCAGGCAAATACGCAGCCACCCATTACACTTCCGCGACGAAGAGGTGTTTTTAAGATGCTCACGCCATGTTTTCCTGAAAGAAAGGAAAAAAGGAGAAGCGAAAGTGCATATTTAATGGCGGTCATGGGAAGAAAATATGGAAACAAAACAGCAAAAATGGAGACTGCCGCAAGAGAAATAGGCGGTGACGTGATATAGGCAGCGGCATACAGCGCTGCGCCAAACGGCATAATTTCTCCAAAAAGCGTGCACCCCGAAACGATAAAGGCAAGGCACAAAAAACCTAAGGTGCGCGGAGAAAGCTTTCGCCCAGCATGGGCAGAGAATGACGGCAACCGGCCGCCGGCGTGAACTTCAAAATCCAAACTCGAGACATCCTTTCTTCTATGCTTGTCCTATCAGTATACCAAAGCCAAAAAGAGAAAAATGTCAGTTTGTGTAAACCCTATAAAAAAGTTTTAGAAAACGAAAAGGCGCACGGGATAACCCGAGCGCCCTTCTTATTATGCAAGCTCTTTAGTTGACAGCATCGCGCAGAGCCTTGCCGGCCTTAAATGCCGGAGACTTCGATGCAGGAATGGTGATTTTTTTCTTCGTCTGGGGATTGATGCCTTCACGTGCGGCACGCTTTCTGGTTTCAAATGTACCAAAACCTACAAGCTGTACCTTATCGTCTTTGGCAAGCGCCCCTGTGATGCAGGCGGCAAAAGCATTGACAAAGCTTTCGGCATCTTTTTTGGAAAGACCGGCCTGTGTTGCAATAGCTGCAACAAATTCACTTTTGTTCATTTCGACGACCTCCATAAAACGGTATTTGTGTCGTAATTTTCAACACAATATACAGTATTCGACAATTGTGTAAAATTTCCTTCTTTTTTTATTTTATCTCGCCATTTTTGGATAAATTCCACAAATTGTCCATTTCGTTTATAGACATAGTATCTAACGATTTTCCGTTTTTATGTGCGGTTTCTTCGATAAAAGAGAAGCGGTGCACGAATTTATCGGTCGCAGCTGTGAGTGCTTCCTCGGCATCTACCCCCGCAAGACGTGCGACGTTTACGGCAGCGAATAGCAAATCCCCAATCTCTTCCGCAATATTGGTATTGCCTGCAAGGGCTACGGAAAGCTCGTCCGTTTCCTCGCGTACTTTGGAAAGAGCATCAAGGGGAGAGGCGTGGTCAAACCCTACCTTGGCGGCTTTTTCCTGCACCTTGCCGGCCCGCATAAGCGCCGGGAGATATCTCGAAACCGTTTGCATGGATTCTGTACGTGTGCGCTGCCCTTTTTCCTTCTTTTTAATTTCTTCCCAGTTTGCAAGGACTTCTGCGCTGTTTTCTACCTCCACATCTCCAAAGACATGTGGATGGCGGCGAATCATCTTCTCGCAAACGGCCGTAATTACATCATCTATTGTAAACTCGCCGTTTTCTTTGCCGATTTGGGCATGAAAAACAATCTGGAGCAAGAGGTCGCCAAGCTCGTCTGCCATTTTAGCGCCCTTGCCGCTATCAATCGCTTCGGTAGCTTCATACGCTTCTTCAATCAAATTTTTCTTAATGCTTTCATGCGTTTGCTCCGCGTCCCACGGACAGCCGCCCGGCGCACGAAGGCGCGCAATTACCTTTAAAAAATCTTCAAATGTGTACTGCATGGTATTTCTCCTAACGTAATAATTTTGTGCGTTTTAAAATACGGGCCAAAACTTCTCCCTTCGGAAGAAGAAGCACATCTTCCTCACGTACGGCGCGAAGGAACAGGAGCATTACGCCATATACAATGGCACCGCCCAAAATAGGAATGGCCACAGAAAGAAGCCGCCCCAAAGGAAGCGTAAAGCGATATAAAAGTAAAACTATGCCGCCCATAATACCGGTTGCAAGGAGCGGACGAAGGAGCATATCCGAGAGGCTATACCGCACATGGAGCACCCGCCCGATTGCGATAAGATTTAATACGAGAATCAGCGCGTAACAGGTTACCGTACCAATTGGCGCGCCGTTTATATGGACTTCGGGATTGGAAACCAGAAAATAATTGATAACGACCTTTAAAATGCCACCAAGCGCCATGTGTAAAACAGGGACATATACTTTTCCAACCGCCTGTAAAATGGCATTTGTGACCTGCACGAGAGAAACAAACACAATCGCCCAGCCCAATATGGAAAGCATAGAGGAGGCGTTTGTATTATGATAAATGAGCCCGAGGATCGGATTTGCCAAAAGGGAGATACCGGCCGATGCCGGCAGTGCGAAAAGCGTAGTAATCCGGATGGCGGAGAGCACACTCGCCTGTGCGAGTTTTGTGCGGCCGCTGATGAACGCAGAAGCCACAGCCGGCACAAGACTGATGCTAATGGCTGTCAGTAGCGTGGGCGGCATGTTAAAAATCGGCACTGCATAGCCGGAATAGGATCCCCAAAGGCGAACCGCTTCTTCTAAAGAAAAACCGGCCGACATCAAATTGTGCTTGATCATAGCCATATCGATAACGCTTGTGAGGCTGAAAACAGAAGCGCCAATCGTAATGGGAACGGCAATGGAGATAAGCTTTTTAAAAAGCGTACTGCTTCCCAAAGCATCCCGGCTTCCGTTCTCTTTAAAGAGCTTTTTGCGTTTCCAAAGGAAGAGCACGAAAAGGGAGAGAAGACCAAGTGCCGCCCCTGCCGAAACACCGGCTACAGCACCGGCCGCGCCCATTTCGACGCCGTACTTTAGAAAGGCCGAAGCTAAAAAGTACCCGAAGAGAAGCTTGCCGAGCGCCTCGGAAACTTCGCTGACGGCGGTGGGCACCATGTCCTGCTTCCCTTGGAAGAAGCCGCGAAAGGCAGACATGAGCGAAACAAAAAGCATGGCAGGCGCCACAGCACGAATGCCCATAGCGGCCATGGGATTACCGATGAGGTGCGAAAGAGGCTCGGCAAAGAAAAAGAGAACGGCACTTCCCAAAGCACCGAGGCAGAGTAAAAACAGAAGGCTTACGCGGAGCGTGCGGCCAACTTCGCGCGTTTTCCCGAGCGCCGTACTTTCCGAAACCATTTTCGATAC
>JAZNJV010000017.1:0-5175 GCA_045578225.1 Clostridia bacterium
ACCTGCAGCCTTTGCGTGGTCAAGCGCTTCCACGGTCTGGGGCATGATGCCGTCATCCGCGGCTACTACGATAATCGCAACGTCTGTAACCTGTGCACCACGGGCACGCATCGCCGTGAAGGCTTCGTGACCGGGGGTGTCGAGGAACGTGAGGCGACGGTCGCCAAGGCGCACGCTGTATGCACCGATGTGCTGCGTAATGCCGCCGGCTTCTGTGGACGTAACATTTGCCGAGCGGATCGCGTCGAGAAGCGAGGTTTTACCGTGGTCAACGTGGCCCATTACTACAACAACCGGGTCACGCGGCACGAGCGAAGCTTCATCGTCTTCGTCGTCACCAAACAGTCTGTCTTCATCCGTGATAATAATTTCTTTTTCGACGATGGCGTTCATATCTTCGCCGATAAGTGCCGCCGTATCGAAATCAATCGTCTGGCTGACGGAAGCCATAATGCCAAGCTGCATCAGGCGCTTAATCACTTCTGTGGGGCTTTCGCCGAGCTTTGCTGCAAAATCACCAACGGAAATTTCATCCGGCACCATAACGGTTTTCTTCTCCGGCTTCTTTTCCTTCTTTACGGGTGCTGCCTCAACGGGCTGCGGTTGCTGGCCGCCCTTCTGGCGCTTTTGTCCCTTCTTGTTCTTCTGCTTTCCGGAGGCGGCCTTTTCCGTCATTTCCGGATCGACCATCTCCTCGATTTTTTCGTTCTGTTCTATCTTTTCAAGATCCACTACGGAATTTCTGGTATCCACGTAGCGGTTTTTCTCGGGTTCCTCCGTTTTTTCTTCGGGGGTTTCCACTATTTCCTCTACCGGCTCTTCTTTCTGTTCTACTACCGGTTCCGGCTTTTCTTCTTTCTTTAAAAATTCCGTAATGTCAGAGCCGTCATCATACGCCGCGGTGTAATAATCAAATATTATGTCCATTTCCGCAGAGGTTAATGTACTCATATGGTTTTTTGTACCCATATCGTATTTTACGAGTACATCAATAACGTCTTTATTGACGAGCTCCAAATCCTTTGCAATCGAGTGAATTCTCGGTTTATTTACTGTTTTAGCCACTAAAGCCACCCCCATAAATTTTCAAAATTGCCGCCGCAAATCCTTTGTCCCGAATTCCCAAAACGGAAACACGGCCGCGCCCTGTAAGATGCGCAAGGCTTTCAACCGTTCCAAAAGGAATCCAAGGCACGCCGCTTGTTTTGCATTTATCTTGCATTCGTTTTTTTGTGTTCTCGGAAGCGTCCTCCGCCACGATAACAAGCTGCACCCTCCGTGTGCGAAGAAGCGCTGTGCATTCCTCGCCACCGAAAGCCGCGCGGCCGGCTTTGACGCACAAACCGATCATGCCTTCCAGTTTATGCATATATCTCTCCTAATTGTGTGTAAACTTCTGCATCTACGCGGCAGGAAAGCGCTCTTTCGAGCCTTCTTTGGGTAATTGCTTTTTCCACACACGCCGGGTTTTTGCAGATGTATGCGCCGCGTCCGTCGGCACGCCCTTTTTCGTCGAGAAAAACGGTGCCTTCGGGCGAGCGCGCCACGCGGTGCATCTCCTCCATCGGATGTGCCGTGCGGCATATAATGCACATACGCATTTTTGCAGGTTTATTCGCCAATTAGAACACCCCGCCTACTTCCTTGTCGCTCTTAATATCAATCTTCCAGCCGGTAAGCTTTGCCGCAAGGCGTGCATTCTGTCCTTCCTTACCGATAGCCAGCGAAAGCTGGAACTCCGGTACGACTACTTCGGCTGCATTGTTTTCTTTATCCAGTGTTACGCGAAGCACCTTTGCGGGGCTGATGCTTTCGGTGATAAACACCGTCGGGTCTTCGCTGTACTTTACAATATCCACCTTTTCTTCGCCAAGGCCACGCAAAACAGCAGAAACGCGAGCACCCTTCTGCCCGACGCATGCGCCTACGGCGTCTACATTCGGGTTGTTCGAGCAAACAGCAATTTTCGAGCGCGAGCCGGCTTCTCTTGCGATGCTCTTAATTTCTACCGTGCCGTTTAAAATTTCCGGTACCTCGCGCTCAAAGAGGCGGCGCACAAGACCGGGGTGCGTACGGGAAACGGTAATCTGTAATCCCTTTGTGGTGTTTCTAACTTCTGTTACATATACAAGGAGCTTCTGGCCCGGGCGATAGACTTCGCCGGCCGCCTGCTCGTGAATCGGCATAATCGTTTCGGTGGAACCGATTTCGATGAGCACGCCACGTCTTTCATTTTTCTGGACGGTACCCAAGATTACATCGTTTTCTTTGCTCTGGTATTCCGAGTACATTCTGCCTCTTTCCGCTTCGCGGATATGCTGCACAAGCATCTGCTTTGCATTTTGGGCAGCAATTCGGCCAAAATTCTTGGGCGTTGTCTCCATCGTAACCACATCGCCCACCTTGTATTTTGCGTTAATGTTCTGCGCTTCCTCAAGCGTCATCTCCATCGAGGAATCTTCCACTTCTTCTACAACGGTTTTCTGGGTGTGCACGCGGATATTCCCATTATCGTCAATTTCCACTTCCACATTTTCGCCTGCGTTATAGTACTTTCTGTATGCGCTCGCCAGTGCCGTGCGGAGTGTTGCCAAAAGGTCTTCCTTATTGATTTTCTTTTCCTTCTCCAGAAGTTCCAGTGCCATCATCAGTTCATTTGCCATTTTGTTTTTCCGTCCTTTCAAAATTTTCCGTCGAACACGGTGCGCACACGGGACACCAGTCCGTTTTCAAAACGGCGCTCTTCGCCGTCCTCTGTTTCTACTGTAATATATTCTTTATCATATGCACGCAAAACACCACTTAAGGTTTTCTTTCCGTCCTGCGGCGCATAAAAACGAAGCTCTACGCTCTCGCCGAGTGCGGTTTCAAAGTGCCACTCGCGTGACAAAATCCGCTCCAGCCCCGGGGAAGAAACCTCCAAAAGATACGCCTCCGAAATCGGGTCCTCCGCATCGAGTGCGGCGCTTAGGGCGCGGCTCACTACCTCACAGTCCTCTAAATCCACGCCGTTTTCCCCATACAGGAACACGCGCAAAAACCAGCTCGGCCCTTCTTTTTTATACTCGACATCATACACCGAAAGCGAACGTTCTGCGGCAATAGGCGCCACCATTTCTTCTACGATTTTTTCGATTTTAGCCATGCGTTTCTCCTAAAAAAATTACTTATGCTATGAGGGCGGCAAAATCTGCCGCCCTCATACTACACTCGTATTATAGCACACATTTTCTGGGTTTGCAAGCCTTTTTTGTAATTTTTTTCAGGAAAATCGGCACTTTTTCACCTTCCTACGTTCATTGGCACGGCGTATGTTGAAAATTTTACGCCATGGCCCGTATCAAAATTATCAATCGCCTTCATAAGGCCGATACAGCCGACCTGAAAAAGGTCGTCCACATGCTCGCCGCGGTTTTGAAATCTTTGAATCACGCTCAGTACCAGGCGCAAATTGCCTTCAATGAAACTTTCGCGCGCAGCCACATTCCCTTCCTTGATTTCTTTTAAAAGCTTCTCCTTTTCCGCCTCGCTTAAAATCGGAAGCTTTGCTGTATTCACGCCGCTGATATCCACTTTATGCATAGCCATACGATTTCCTCCTCTAAATACAAAAATCCCCTTCAAGGATAGTATCCGTTTGAAGGGGATTTTTTATACGCTAAATTATTAGTTGCACTCAGCGTTTAACGGGCCTGCCAGTTCTTTGAGGAAGAACAGCTTGCCGGGCATTGTGGGAATGAACGAGGAGGTGATCCACTTCGTCGGTCCGTAGCGAAGTGTCATCCAAAGGCTCATGCCCTGCCACTGCATGCCGCGGGAGAGGTAACCGTCTGCACCGCCGATGCAGTAATCTGCCTGCAGAATGATGCCGGGGCCAATAGTGTTGGCGCGGCACGGAACGAGAGTCGTTCTCGATTTAAAGCTTGTGATAGCATTCTGTTCAATTGTTAAAGGATGGAGCTTTGCACCGATGCGGTGTGTCTGTGCCTTCCATTCTTCTTCGGTTGCAAATTCTGCCGCAAACTGCGGTTCCCAGAAGGCAATGTGGCACATTCTGCCGATGCCGTATACGAGCACCATCTTTGCGCCTTCAGCCTTGAGCTTTGCAATCTTTTCAGCGTAAAGCGGAAGGTTATCCTTCGTTGCGAAATTACGCTGGGATTCGGGAACGGTCAGTTCTCCGAGCGGATTATAAAATGCTTCCTTCATGGCATTTGTAAAGGCTGCCGGATCGTCAGAGGCGAGTGTGTTGCCTTCTGCGTCAGACCATTCGTCCATGTTGAAGCAATGGATATGGTCGCACTTTACGTTCCATGCGCGGAGGAAGTATACAGCCCACTTGTACATGCCCATCGGGCCTACCGGCAGGATGAAAATAAGCTTTTCGCCCTTATCGCGGCCTTCCTTAATTTTTAAGGCAATTTCGTGGCCCATAAGGGTGTCAAAATCGCCGAGGGAGTCACACTGAATCGGTGTGAAGTTCGGGTTCCAGAAGGACTGTCTGTCAAAAATCTCTTCCGGCTTGTGCTGACAGCAAGCGTCAATCTTTTCCATGTCCCAGCCTTCGGGATAGAATCCTTCGAGAAGGGAGCCTTTTACGGTATCTGCAAAATTCATTTTGGTTCTTCCTTTCTTTTTTATATTTTACGGCAGGAGCCGTTTCGGTACAAGTTTCGGCCATGCGTAGCATTTCGTAAATGCTTCGGCATACGGCACGCCGCACTGGAGACCGCGGAACTTCGCGCACGTTCTTACAAAGTCGGCGAAATCAATATTGTCATGGTCACGCATCCATACCATCTGACTTGCATGGCACTCAAGCATCTGAAGTTTCAAATCAATTTCTTCAGTTATATCAACGAACTCTTCAGGCACAAAGTTTACGCCCGCGGTAGGATCCATATAATATATTGGCACGAGCTTTGCAGGTGGGTCGTTTGGATTGCTAAAGCGCGCCTTATATGTATAATTCGGAAGCGTAGCCGCAAAGCTCGCATCAAAAACAAGCCGCGAAATTGCAGTATGGTCAGGCATATAATCGTCAGGGTTCTGCGTTATTATAAAATCAGGATTTGCATATCTTATCACATCCACAATCTTATCGCGTGCCTCCTTATTGTTATCATAAATGTCAAGGTCGTTAAAGCCTGCCGAGATGACCTCGATACCTGCAAG
>JAZNJV010000018.1:0-2920 GCA_045578225.1 Clostridia bacterium
ACGCTAACCTTTTTCTTATCCTTACCCATGCGTTCAAACTTAACCTTGCCGGAAACGAGCGCAAAGAGCGTATCGTCGCCGCCGCGGCCTACGTTTGTACCGGGGTGGATTTTGGTACCGCGCTGTCTGACCAGAATGTTACCGGCCGGAACAACCTGTCCGTCTGCACGCTTTACGCCAAGACGCTTGGATTCACTGTCACGGCCGTTCTTCGTGCTACCCATACCTTTTTTATGAGCAAATAACTGAATATTAAGTGCGAACATTCGGATTACACCTCCATTATTTTTACGAATTCACTGTACTGTGCGGAAAGTGAATGCATAAATGCATACATGCTTTCCAAAAGTACATCCGCCTTTTCTCTTTCCCTATGGGAAAGGGGCGGTACCTTGAGGGAAACAAATCCTTCACGGCTTTCATATTCCACAGGCAAGCCTGCAATTTCAGAAAGCCCGTTTACCGTGGACCACACAACGCTTGATACGGAAGCACAGACGATATCGTCCCCCTCCTCGCCGTAGCCCGTGTGACCGGAAACGGTAAAAGCCGTAATTTTATTTTCTTCCCTTTTAAACTCTACCGTAGTCATTAGCCGTTAATCTTTTCGATCTGGACCTTTGTGTACGGCTGACGGTGACCCTGTCTTCTTCTATAACCCTTCTTCGGCTTATATTTGAAGATAAGCACCTTCTTTGCTTTGCCGTTCTTCAGTACCTTGCCGGAAACTGTAGCGCCACCTACAAAGGGGTTGCCACACTTCAGATCAGCACCTTCACCTACGGCGAGCACCTCGTCAAAAGAAACGGATGCGCCTTCTTCAGCGTTCAGCTTTTCGATGTATACAACGTCTCCTTCGGAAACCTTGTACTGCTTACCGCCTGTCTGAATAATTGCGTACATTCTCAATACACCTCCTATAATACGGACTCGCTATCCTGGGTAAGCGCGCACGCTTTTAAAACCCGTTCAACGCGGTTACAGTTTATGATACCACATTTTTTCTGTATTGTCAACTCTTTTTTTATTTTTTCTCAGCTTCTTCCGCCGCGGCGTGTGCCGTGATATGCTGCGAGAGCGTCATAAGGCTGTCGCTCAGATGCACATTCTCCACGTAAATCCCCTCCGGCGCCGTAAGCTCCATGAAAGAAAAGTTCCAAAGGCCGCGAATACCAAGCCCCGGAAGGCGGCTTGCGATCTCCACCGCTGCAGGTTTCGACGCCGTAAGTACCGCGATATCCGGCTTTTCCCGAAGGCAAAACGCCTCCAGTTCATCCATATGCAGAACCTCCATGTCATGCACACGTGTGCCGACAATCTTAGGATCTATATCGAACATACCGACAATGCGGAACCCACGCCGCACAAAGCCTGCATAGTTTGCAAGCGCGTGGCCGAGGTTACCGGCGCCGATAATAATCAGCTTATATCCTTTCGAGAGGCCTAAAATATCCCCAATTGCATCGCGCAGCTGGGCCACATTGTACCCATATCCCTGCTGACCAAATCCGCCGAAGCAGTTTAAGTCCTGCCGGATCTGCGACGCCGTTACGTGCATTTTTTGGCTGAGTTCGGTGGAAGAAATGCGCTCTACGCCCATCTCTTTGAGGTCATTTAAATATCGGTAATACCGCGGCAGGCGCCGGATTACCATTTGGGAAATTTTCTTCATAGTTTCCGCCATCCTATATGTTTTTGATAGTCTCCATCACATAGTCTGCAAATTCTGCGCTTGTAGCGCCGTCTGCGCGGCCGGTCATAACGAGCTTTCTTTCTTCGAACATACACTTGTCAAGTGCTTTTGTAAGAAGCCCTGCTTTTTCTACATAGCCGATATGCTCCAAGAGCATCGCGGCGGCTCTGATAATACTGCAGGGGTCTGCATACTGTGCGCGGCCTTCCTCCACCATGCGCGGTGCGGAGCCATGAATCGCCTCGAACATGGCATAACGTGTACCCATGTTGGAGCTACCGGCCGTACCTACACCACCCTGAAATTCTGCAGCTTCATCCGTTAAGATATCACCGTACAGATTCGGGAGAAGGAGTACCTGAAACGCCGTGCGGCGCTTTTCGTCTACGAGCTTTGCCGTCATAATATCAATATACCAGTCATCCATCTCAATGCCCGGATATTCCTTAGCAATTTCTTTACAGATATTGAGGAACTTACCGTCTGTTGTCTTGATAACATTGGCCTTCGTTACTACAGAAACGCGCGTTTTGCCCATCTTCTTCGCGTAATCAAACGCTGCGCGGGCAATGCGCTCCGTGCCGTCCGTTGTGGTAACGCAAAAATCGAATGCCAAATCTTCGTCTACATGCACGCCGCCGGAGCCGAGTGCATAAGAGCCTTCTGTATTTTCTCTAAAGAACGTCCAGTCGATGCCCTTTTCCGGCACCTTTACAGGACGGACATTTGCAAAAAGGTCAAGCGCTTTTCGCATGGCTACATTTGCGCTTTCAATATTCGGCCACGGGTCGCCTGCGCGCGGTGTGGTGGTAGGCCCTTTCAAAATAACGTGGCAAGCTTTGAGTTCTTCCATAACATCGTCCGGAATGGCCTTCATAACCTTTACGCGGTTTTCGATGGTAAGACCGTCAATTACGCGGAATTCCACTTTGCCGCTTTTCACTTCGTCGGCAAGAAGGTATTCCAAAATGCGCTGTGCCTGCGCGGTGATGGCAGGGCCAATCCCGTCGCCACCTACAACACCAATAATGATGGTTTCGAGTTTTTCATAGTCCATAAACTCTTTATTCGCCTTCATGCGCTCTACACGTTCGAGCTGCGAGCGAATCAGTTCGCCGAATTTTTCGGTTGCTACTTGAATTTTATCCATTGTACTCATCCTTCCTATCTATATCAGCGAAGCGCTTCGAGTGCTTCGCGAAGTTTTGTTTGAATTACACCCGGATT
>JAZNJV010000019.1:0-3678 GCA_045578225.1 Clostridia bacterium
TATGCTTAACGTCTACTTTGCTGTCAGACTCTCGCTTCGTCGGTATCGTCACTTCGAGTGCTTTCTCCGGCTGATATTCTTCGCCGCACACCCAAATGGTAATATCATAGGCAAAAACAAGTTTTTTGCCTTCGCCGACAAATTCCTCGACTTCATCAAAAGTCACTTTTTCCACTCGGATAGTTGCTCCGTCCGGTAACATCCCTTTTACTGTTATGCCATATTCTTCATCAGTCAAAGTCTGTTCTTCTAATGGAGTAGCATCCAAATTAAATAATTCGATTAAAAATTTCTTAATTCTCTCAAATAAACTTAGATCTTCAATATCTTCTACACGCTGTTTAAAAGACTCGGATGCAGAAGAAGGGGTGTCTTCTTCTAAAACACCTTCCTTGCTTTCTTCTTCAAACTGCTCTTTTTTCTGGTCGGCCAGCTCTTTTAATAAACGAATAATGTAGTCATTATTTTCGCCGCCGAGAATCCACGCGGCAAATTCTTCGTCTGTCATATCGTCCCAGGGGTACGATACTTTCGCTTCTTCCTTTTCTTCTGTTATTTCGTCAGCTTCTTCTGCCTTCTCTTCTTCGTTGTCTTCTTTTTCTACACTCTCTTTTTCTGTGTTTTCTTCGGCTTTTTCGTCCGGCTTTTCCGGGGTTTCTTCAGCAGAACTGTCATCCGGTTCATCCGCAATCTTCCCGTTTTCCACATCAAAAAGATACTGTTTCACCTCGCGATACATACCGCTATCTTTAATCGCATTTACGCGTGCATGCAGTGCGATGGTTTCTTCATTTTCGATATCTTTTAAAAGCGCTTCGATATATTCAAAATTTTCCGCATCTAAAATCCAAGCCGCAAATGCTACATCCTCTTTGTCGTGCCATACATAGGTTGCAGGCGCCTCGGGTGCCGTTTCGGTGCGTTCATCGCCTTCTGTTGGCATCTCGCTTTCTGTCGGCTGCTCTTTTGCATCGGGAACAGCATTTTGGCCCGCTTCAGCATCCGTATTCTCCGCACTTTCCGCCGGTTCTGTGATTTCCTCGCTACCTGTTTCGTCTGTTGTTTCCTCGTTTTCCACAGAATCGGAAGGTGTATTCTCGCCCTCTTCCGTTGTTTCTTCCTCGGCCTTTGTCTCTACGCTTTCTGGCATTCCCTCTTCCGCATCCTCCACTGCATCGTCTGTGTTCTCTACGGGCGCGGGTTCCTCCAAAACAACTGTATCATAAAGATACTTGCCGACTTCTGCGAAAACATCATCATCTTCAATCGCATGCAGTCGCTCGGTAAGCGCCTGTCCGGCATCGCCCAATTCTACCACTACTTCTTGCTCTATGTCAGCCTCCGTATCAGGCATGCCGTATATTCCCGGTATTTGATTTTGCATAAGTACACTAAATACCAGCACAATGGCCAGTAAAAATGCACCGTTTTGCTTGTTGAGCAATTTTTTCATGTAAAGTCTCTCCCTTATTTCTCAGGGGTTTTCGGTGTCGCGTTTACTCCATTTAATGTTACTTCAAAACGATCCGCCGAAACTGCGGCAGAAGAGGTTTTAAAAAATCTATAACTATGAGAGGAAAACGTTTCCTGAAAATGAACTGTATCTGTAAAAGAGCCATCACTTGTTTTTGTATCTGCCATTACCGCTTCGGTATTATCCGGTATCACGGCGTCGCTTGGGAAAGCGACAGTCAAATTCCCGGCAAGGGATTCTGCCCAAACGGTAAGCAAAACATATTCATCTGTGTTTTTTACGCTTTTATATACCTTTTGATTCTTTGAAAGCACCCGAAAGGTCGCTTTGATTGTTTTTTCAAATCCGGCATTGCCGATGGCAACAACCTCATAGGTTTCGCCGTTTTTCAAGCCATGGATTGTTATTTTATCTGCAGATTTTGTGTTCGCTGCAAGGCTTCCGGTCTTTTCTTCCGTTCCATTGACCAAAACGCGGTAGTGAATTACGTCTGACGCGTATCTCAAATTGTCCTCGTGATTTTTTACTGTAATTTGAATGGTCTCCGTATTAGGTGAGAGTACGTATTCTGGATTTTCTTCCGTCAAATAATCACTTGTAAAATAAAACTCATGTGCTGTAACTAAGGATTGTCCCTTATTATTGTAAACATATTTAGACAGTACACTCCCAATGATTAAAAGAAGCAAAAGTATGGCAAGCACATATACAAACGTACGAATGTATTCCGCTGCTGTTCTTTTTGTTGTATTTTTATTGCTGCTCATACCAATGCTTCCTTTCCGTTTAGTCTAGTTGCACTACCGCTAGCGATACTTTAACTACATCAATCATTTTTATATATTTCGCATCCTTTTCGCTCTGGGGCCAATCAATCTGCAGCGTATATTCGCGTGCAGCTTTATCATTCGGTGTAAGATTTTGGGAGAAGACCAGCGGGTTTCCTTGCTGGTCGTTCATTTTTAGAATCAAAGGGAGGTTTCCGGTTGTGCTTGCAGTCAATGTATACTTCACCGCAACCTCACTTTCGTTTTGGACCGTTATAGGTTTAGTAATCGTCATACCCGGTTTCATCTTATCCGTGGTGACATCTATCTCCATAACACCGGTTTCTGTGATTTTGAATTTGGCTACTTGCCCCATTTCGGCCTTTTCCGTTCCTGTTGCAAATTTCGCAAGAAGATTGCCCGCAAGTGTGGAAGAGAGCATAACCAGAAAGAGAAGTGAAACTATAATTAGACTCAGTTTGTTCTCTACATACTTTCTTTTCACAAGTTCTCCCTTTCCCTTTCTTCATCACTCATGTCATTTTCATCGCTCGTGCTTTGTCTGTTACTCAAGGTCCAAAACAGCAAAACTACACCTATCAGCATAAGGCTTCCCAGCGGTGTTTTCATAATGCGCACGCCCGCTCCAAGGTACGGAATGTGTCCTACCACTTCCCCACGAATGGATGAAAGCGGCATCGGCGCATCCTCGGTGTTGTTCGCATCGCCTTTTGTAACAACAACATTTTCATCTATAGAAACAATTCTGTGAACGACCAGATTATAATAGTCTTGTATAACAACTATATCGCCCTCCTGATACGCATTGGTTTCGTCTACAAATATGAGGGCATCCACAGGGAGAGTCGGTTCCATTGACCCTGTCATAACAATAGCACAGCCTTTGCCTGCAATCATCGGTAAACTCTGGCCTTTATTGTTTGTATTACTCAAGAGCGCATAAAAACATAATACGCCGATCAGCACTAGCATAACAAAGCTTCTGGCATTTTGCAGTGTGCTTTCATCGTCATTCTGTTTTTTATAATCGTTTGTCATGTATCCGATACCTCACCTAAATACGAACCTTCGTAATCCAATACTCGTTTTCTTGCGCTTTCCGCAAATGGTGTGTGTTTGCTGCTTCAAATATGTCATAATATGCCCAGTGTGTTTTATCTTGCAAATCCGTAAATTGAATAAACGTATCTGCATTCGAATCAATGCACTTTTTGTCTGCCGACCGTTCTAACATACGATTTACAACAGTAACCACTTCTGCGCGTGTAATTTTTTCATCAGGGCGCACCGTATTTTCCGGATCCCCCGTAATATATTCCTGTGCGACGGCCTTTTGCACCGCATCATACGCCCAGTGCGTTTTATCCAAATCTGCAAATTCCTTGTGCTCTGCCTGAATTTTCCCAACCGTTTTTT
>JAZNJV010000020.1:0-17127 GCA_045578225.1 Clostridia bacterium
GGTATCACACCATATATCAACTCATCAATTATCCTTCAGCTTCTCACCGTTGCTATTCCTGCTCTTGAAAGAATAGCAAAGGAAGGCGAAGAAGGCAGAAAGATAATTGCAAAATGGACTCGTATTGTAACCATTATCCTTGCCTTTATTCAGGCAACTGGTCTTTACTTCGGCATTGAAGGCGCAGTTAAAGAACCCGGTATAATGAGCTACATTACAATCGTGTTCACCTTCACAGCAGGCACAGCATTCCTTATGTGGCTTGGTGAACAAATCACACAAAAAGGTGTCGGAAACGGCATTTCAATCATCATCTTCTCAGGTATCGTAGCCAGCATGCCTACAATGTTTGGCGGTCTCTGGCTTGCAGTTACCGAGTTTAAGACAATCACCTGGTGGGTATTTGCAATCGTAGTTGCAATCTTCCTTGCAATGATCGCATTTGTAGTATTCATCACCGATGCAGAAAGACGTATCCCCGTTCAGTATGCAAAGAGAATGGTAGGCAGAAAGATGTATGGCGGACAGAGCACACACATTCCCCTCAAGGTGGCAATGGCTGGTGTTATTCCGATCATCTTCGCCATGAGTATTCTGGCATTCCCGAGCACAATCGTGTCGCTCGTAAGCCCCAATGCCACCACAGGTTTTGCAGGCTGGGTGTTGCGCTTCTTTAACCAGAGCAACATCTGGTATGCGCTCATCTATTTTGTACTGATTGTTGCCTTCACCTACTTCTATACGGCGATTACATTCAGCCCCATAGAAGTTTCGAACAACATGAAGAAAAACGGCGGCTTCATTCCCGGCATCCGCCCGGGCAAGCCGACCAGCGATTTCATTTCCAAAGTATTGTCCCGCATCACACTCGTAGGTGCATTCTTCCTGGGCTTTATTGCAATTCTGCCCATCGTGCTTGCACTTATTGATTCCCGTCTTTCCACCATCAGCATCGGCGGCACATCTCTCTTGATCGTCGTAGGTGTTGCACTGGAAACTGTAAAGCAGATGGAATCCCAGATGCTTATGAGACATTACAAAGGCTTTTTAGAGTAAGTTTAGGAAGTGAATACTATGAAGATTATCTTATTAGGCCCGCCGGGAGCCGGTAAAGGCACACAGGCGGAGATATTGGCAGAAAAGTATGCCATTCCCACCATTTCCACAGGAAACATGATTCGTGCGGAAGTACGGGAAGGCACACCGCTCGGCCAGACAACAAAACAGTATATTGACGAAGGCAGACTCGTACCGGACGAAATCATTATGGCCATCGTAGAAAGCAGACTGGCAAAGCCGGATTGCGAAAATGGTTTCATTTTAGACGGTATTCCGCGCACGATTCCGCAGGCTGAAGCACTCGACAAAATGGGGCTCGGTGAATATGTTGTTTTGAACATTTCGGTAGAGGACGAAGCGATTTTAAATCGTCTTGGCGGCAGAAGAGTTTGCGGCAAATGCGGTGCGACATATCACATCACATTTAACCCGCCGAAGGAGGAAGGTAAGTGTAACGCTTGCGGCGATGCACTGATTATCCGCCCGGATGACGCAAGAGAAACGATTGAAAAACGTCTCGAAGTTTACCATGAACAGACAGAACCGCTTATCGCTTACTACGAAAAGACCGGAAGGCTCATCACTGTCGAGAGCGTCGGTAGCGTAGAAGATACAACGAAGGCGATTCTCACAGCATTAGAGGTGTAACACATGATTTGGGTAAAGGATAGCCATGAAATAGAAGCCATGCGCCAAAGCGGCCGCTTAACAGATGCACTACTTTCGTATCTGGAAAAGCAGATTGAGCCGGGCATCACCACATTGGAACTGGATGAGATGGCGGCGCTCTATATCCACAAAAACGGTGGAACGGCTGCCTTTAAGAACTACAGAGGATTTCCCAAATCCATTTGTACTTCTGTGAACTCTGTCGTTGTACATGGAATACCCGGGGATCGGGTGCTCTATGAAGGGGATATAATCAGCATCGATGTAGGCATTCGTCTTGACGGATACTACAGCGATGCTGCCCGTACCTTCCCAGTAGGGAAAATCAGCGAAGATGCGCAAAAGCTGATTGATACCGCAAAAGAGTGTTTCTATGCAGGTCTTGCCGCGGCTTTAGACGGAAATCGCGTTGGCGACATTTCCGCCGCCGTTCAGAGCGTGGCAGAAGCTGAAAACTACGGTATTGTGCGGGAACTTGTCGGTCACGGTGTCGGCCGCGCGTTGCATGAGGATCCGGACGTTCCGAATTTTGGTCCGGCCGGTCGCGGCGTCCGATTGCGGAAAGGTATGACACTGGCGATTGAACCCATGATATGTGCAGGTTCCCATAGGGTAGAGGTCATGGACGACGGATGGACAATCAAAACTTGTGACGGCAGTCTTGCCGCACATTATGAAAACACTGTGGCCATAACCGATAACGAGGCTGAGATTCTTACGATCAGTCCGAGAAAATTGCAGAGGTGATTTATTTTGGATATTGACGCGGGCAGTTTAGTCTATTCAATTGCCGGCAGAGATAAAGGCGGAGTGTTTGTGGTTTTAAGTCTTTCGGGCATGTACTGCTATCTTGCAGACGGAAAGATCCGAAAAACGGACAATCCGAAGAAAAAGAAGCAGAAACATCTCAAAGCGACAGGCCACACGGCCGACGCTTTGAAGGAAAAGATTGCTTCGGGCGAGCGCCCTACAAATTCCGAAGTTCGGAAGGCGATTGCGGCGTATCGTGAAGAAGTAGATCAGTAGCTGGAAGGAGGAATAAAACATGGCAAAAGATGATGTACTGGAAATGGAGGGTACGGTATTAGAATCGTTACCCAATGCGATGTTTCAGGTGGAGTTGCAAAACGGACATCAAATACTCGCACATATATCGGGCAAGCTGCGGATGAACTTCATCAGAATTCTTCCCGGCGATAAGGTTACAGTGGAATTATCCCCCTACGATTTAACGAAGGGCCGGATAGTTTGGAGAGCAAAGTAATAGAGGAGGTAGCGATATGAAAGTCAGACCCTCGGTAAAACAGATTTGTGAAAAGTGCAAGATTATCAAGAGAAAAGGTAAAGTCATGGTAATCTGCGAAAATCCGAAGCATAAGCAAAAACAAGGTTAAAAAATAGGAGGTGTAAGTATGGCCAGAATTGCCGGCGTTGACTTGCCGAGAGAAAAAAGAGTCGAAGTTGGACTCACCTATATTTTCGGCATAGGCAAAACAAGTGCAGTAAAAATCCTGGAGGAAACAGGCATCAATCCTGATACACGTGTCAAAGACCTGACCGAAGATGAGGTAAGTAAGCTCAGAGACATTATAGACAAAGACTATAAGGTTGAGGGTGACCTCCGTCGTAGCGTGGCGCTTGACATTAAGCGTTTGGTAGAAATCGGATGCTATCGGGGAACAAGACATAGAAAAGGTCTGCCCGTTCGCGGACAGAGAACAAAAACAAACGCGCGCACACGCAAAGGACCCAAGCGCACAATCGCAAATAAGAAGAAGTAGGAGGTAAGGTCAAATGGCGAAAACAGCTGTAAAGAGAACGACCAGAAAAAAGCGTGAACGCAAAAATATTGAACGCGGCGCTGCACATATTCGTTCCACTTTTAACAATACGATTGTAACCATTACGGATACTGCAGGCAATGCATTGTCCTGGGCAAGCGCCGGCGGTCTTGGTTTCCGCGGCTCTAGAAAGAGCACTCCGTTTGCTGCACAGACAGCAGCAGAAACAGCAGCAAAGGCTGCTATGGAGCACGGACTTAAGACCGTTGAAGTCTACGTAAAGGGCCCCGGTGCGGGCCGCGAAGCTGCCATTCGTGCCCTGCAGGCTGCAGGTCTTGAAGTCAGCATGATTAAGGACGTAACACCGATTCCGCATAACGGTTGCCGTCCGCCGAAGCGTAGAAGAGTTTGATTTGGAGGTGAACTAATTATGGCCAGATATACAGGTTCTGTTTGCAGAATGTGCCGCAGAGAAGGCGTAAAGCTGTTTCTGAAGGGCGATCGCTGCTACACAGAGAAGTGTGCAGTTGGAAGAAGAAGCTATGCACCGGGCCAGCATGGTCAGGGCCGCAAGAAGCAGTCTGAATACGGCTTGCAGCTTCGTGAAAAACAGAAAGCAAAGAGATATTACGGCGTTTTGGAAAGCCAGTTCGCAAAGTACTACGAAATGGCTAGCAAAAAGCGCGGTGTAACAGGTGAAAACCTTTTACAGATTTTGGAAAGCCGTCTGGACAACGTTGCATACCGTCTCGGTTTTGCACTTTCCCGTCCGGAAGCACGTCAGCTCGTAACACATGGTCATTTTACCGTAAACGGCCGTCGTGTAAACATTCCTTCTTTCCTCGTTAAAGAAGGCGATGTGATCGCAGTTTGTGATAAGAGCAAAAATTCGCCGAAAATGAAGGCAGTTTTGGAAAACACCGCAACGAAGGTAGTACCGAAGTGGCTGGAACTCGATCGTGAGAACCACGTTGCTAAGGTTGTTACGCTCGCTGCCCGTGAAGACATTGATCTGCCCATTCAGGAAACGCTTATCGTCGAGTTGTACTCGAAATAAGCCTGACCCTCGCAGTTTACAACAAATTCAAAAGGGGGTATTTTATCATGATAGAAATCGAGAAGCCGAGAGTGGAATGTATCGGATCCGCGGAAGACAAGTGCTACGGCAAGTTTGTCCTCGAGCCGCTTGAAAGAGGATACGGTATGACCCTCGGAAACTCTCTGCGTAGAATTATGCTGTCCTCTCTGCCCGGCGCAGCTGTTACTTCTATCAAAATCGACGGTGTGCTGCATGAATTTTCCAGCATTCCCGGCGTTAAAGAAGACGTAACGGAAATCGTGCTGAACATTAAGCAGATGATTGTGAAGCTTCATTCTGACGGCCCTGCAACAGTATATATTGATGCAAAAGGCCCCTGCGACATTACCGCAGGCGATATCAAGGCGGATGCAAACGTAGAAATTTTCAATCCGGACCTCCATATCGCGACACTCAATGAAGATGCAAAGCTGTACATGGAAATCACAATCAATAAGGGAAGAGGCTATGTATCTGCAGAGCGTAATAAGCAAATCAGTCAGCCGGTGATTGGACTTATCCCGGTAGACTCGATTTACACACCTGTACCGAAGGTGAACTTTACTGTAGAGAACACCCGTGTAGGGCAGGTGACCGACTATGATAAGCTTACACTGGAAATTTGGACAAACGGAACGCTGACGCCGAACGAAGCAGTAAGCCTTGGCGCGAAGATTTTCAATGAGCACTTAAATCTCTTCATCGACCTTGCAGAAGGCACGAAGGACGTTTCCATCATGGTGGAAAAAGAAGAAACCAAGAAGGAAAAAGTGCTTGAAATGACAATTGAAGAGCTGGATTTATCCGTCCGTTCTTACAATTGCTTAAAGCGCGCAGGTATCAATACGGTAGAAGATCTCATCCAGAAGACGGAAGAGGATATGATGAATGTCAGAAACCTCGGCAGAAAGTCTTTGGAAGAGGTTATCAACAAGCTTTTGAGCCTCGGGCTGTCTCTGGCTCCGGCAGAGGACTAATCTGCCCGGAAGCAGCGTATAAGTTTTGCGAAAGGAGAGTTTCAGTATGAGAAAGTTAGGAAGACCGACCGATCAGCGTAGAGCAATGCTGAGAGGCATGGTTACATCTTTCCTCGAAAATGGCAAGATGATGACCACGGAAACCCGTGCTAAGGAAATCCGTCCCATCGTAGAAAAGATGATTACGCTTGGCAAGCAGGACACCCTGCATGCAAGACGTCAGGTCATGAGCTACGTTACAAAGAAGGACGTATCTTATAAAGTGTTTGCGGAAATCGCACCGAAATATGCAGAAAGAAACGGCGGCTACACCAGAATTATTAAGGCTGGTGTAAGACGCGGCGATGCTGCACCGATGGCGATCATCGAACTCGTATAAGAAAAGCACAATAAAAAGAGCTGTCATATGACAGCTCTTTTTGTGTTTTGAAATTAATACGACTTACAGTTTCGTATAGCTCGGAATGCCGCCTCTTCGCCTTCCTCAGCGAGTAGGACGAGCCAGCTTTCGAGTAGTGCGGACGTTTCCGGATGTATAGAACGATTTGCGATGCCGCGGCGAAAATACGAAATGGGGTGCTCGTTTGTATATGCTGCCCCTTGATAGATTTTGCTTGCCGCTACACGGTCGCAAAACATTTCCTTCACGAAAACAAGCGGCATTTTCACAGGGCTCATCACGTGCGTGATGAGGTCATAATCCGTCCAATATTCAAAATGGTGGCGGTTTCTGCCCTTGTGGTGTATCCATGCCTTGGAATAGCCGTATTCTTCGCGCTCGCCCTCATTTGGGCTCTTGGTCCCCTTATAGTACTTTACACCGGCGCGAAACTCTGTGGGACTGTATTTGGATAAATCGTGCAAAAGGCCGCGCCATAAAATGCCTGCACGCGCGCAATGCCGAATGACGGCATGCCTATGCCTCGTAATGGTCGAAAAATGATTTCGAAAATTTCCCATGCGTTACTCCTTGTAAAGAACGCGCTTTTACGAACGATCGCAAAAGCGCGTACATTATTTCTGTTTTTCCAGCATATCGCGGTAGCCGCCGCTGCCGTATACGAGGCTGCGGTTTACACGGGAGATGGTTGCAGAAGAAGCACCCACTTCCGTCATAATCTCATTGAAGGTTTTCCCCGCATGTAAAAGCTTTGCCACGCTCCAGCGCTGCGCCAGAGAATGCAGTTCCGGCTTTGTGCATAAATCCTCTAAAAACTTTTCGCACTCTTCTTCTGTTTTCAAAGAAATCAGTGCGGTATATAAAGCGCCAAGCGCCTCGGGTTGTTTCAGCATCTTTATCCCTCTATCTTTCTATCGTTCGGTTTTTAAGGGTTATTCTACGCGCCCTTTTACGAAAAGCACCTTTCCCAAAATAGATAGGGAATGGGCCTCCTCTTTTCGGTATACCATGTCTGGATACGCATCGTTTTCCGGACGCAGAACCAGTTTATCCGGATGGTAAAATACACGTTTTACTGTGGCTTCACCGTCTACAAGTACAACCGCAATTTCGCCGTTTTCCACTTCGGGCGTACGGCGTACATATACAAGGTCACCATTATAAATGCGCGCGCCGGTCATACTGTCGCCACGAACGCGTAGAGCAAAATCTACATGCTCGTCATCATCCACCACGACATGCCCGTCATAATTTTGCTCGGCCCAAATGGGAAATCCGGCCGCAACCTCGCCCAAAATCGGAATACTGCGCCCCGACGTGGAGGCAGCCACAGGCGTTTTCGGCACATCTTCACCCATGAGCCAGTTCGGGCTGATTTTATACAGACGGCAAATCATTTCCAAAGTAGGCGCTTTCGGCACATATTGCCCATTATTGTACCGAGAAACGGTGCTGGGGCGAAGACCTAGGTGTTGGGCAAGAGAGTAGATGGTATCCCCATTTTCTTTCATGACCGCGCGAAGGCGATTGCCAAAAGCAACTTTATCGAATGCCATACCGATCATCCTTTCTGTTATCAGTATACACGATTTTGTTGCAAAATGCAAGAAAAATATATTGCCTTTCGCGTTTTATGCGCGGCGCGCTGCGCGGAGCGCGGCAATTTCGCGGCCATAGCCGTCCACCTCGTTTGGCGTTTCGAGATAGAAGGGGAGATTGCGAAGCTGTGGGTGGTTAATAATACGCACGATGGCGTCAAACCCAAGAGAACCTTCCCCGATTTTCTGATGGCGGTCTTTGTGACTTTCGAAGGGATTCATGCTGTCATTTAAATGTATAGCACGAAGACGCGAAAGACCAATTACGCGGTCAAATTCCGCAAGAACTTCATCGAGGGCATTTACAATATCATACCCTGCGTCATGCACGTGGCAGGTGTCAAGACAAACACCGAGTTTTTCTGAAAGCGCAACGCCGTCGATAATCGCACGGATTTCCTCAAATCGCCCGCCTACCTCAGAGCCTTTACCGGCCATCGTTTCGAGGAGGACGGTGGTGGTTTGGTCTTTCGTAAGAACACGGTTTAACGTGTCCGTAATCTGCTCGATGCCGACTTCCATGCCTTGCCCCACATGGCTGCCCGGATGGAAATTATAAAGGTTTCCGGGAAGATATTCCATGCGCTCTAAATCATCGCAAAAGGTGCGATAAGCAAAGTCGCGAATTTTTTCGTCTTTAGAGCAAGCGTTGAGTGTATAAGGTGCATGGGCGAGTAGCGGCCCGAAGCTGTGCTCCTTCGAAAGCGCCACAAGTGCGGCGGCATCGTCCGGATCCATAGGCTTTGCCGCGCCGCCTCTCGGGTTTCTTGTGAAAAACTGAAACACATTTGCATCTATGGAAAGTGCGGCTTTTCCCATGGCGAGGAACCCTGAGGAAGCTGACAGGTGACACCCAATATGAAACATTTTAAAAACCTCCTTTGTGCTTTATGTATAGTATACTGGATTTCGGCCAAAAAAGAAATAGTTTTCTTTATTTTTTTGGAGTTTTTTCGCATGCGCTGCGCCGCAAAAACCTTCGGAAAAGGTTGACAAGCCTGTAAAAAAAATGTATAATGAAAAATAGTAAAAAATGAGGTGAAATATGGAAGCGTTATTACAAGTTTTTCCGGCAGAATTACAAGTTCTTTTAATGGCAATAATTCCAATTGTAGAACTTCGCGGGGCCATTCCGTACGGGGCACTTTTGGGGCTTGACCCACTTAGAACATTTTTGTGTGCCGTTTTGGGGAATTGCCTTCCTGTACCGCTCATTATTTTTCTGGCACGGCCCATCATCCGCTACCTGAAAAAGACGAGAATTCTCGGCTGGTTCGCGCGCTGGATGGAACGGAAAACAGAGAAAAATCGAGATAGAATTATGAAAAGAAGTGCACTCGGGTTATTCCTGTTTGTAGCCATTCCGCTTCCCGGTACGGGCGCGTGGACGGGGGCACTTTGTGCGGCGCTTCTTGATATGCGCTATCGTTTTGCCCTGCCGAGTATTATCGCAGGTGTACTGGGTGCTGGGTGCATTATGACTTTTGGAACAGAAATTATAAAATGGATACTACAGCTGTTTTAATATAGCTTACGACAGAGGGAAAGAGAGGAATTTACTATGAAACATTATTTTACATCGGAATCGGTAACAGAGGGACATCCGGATAAACTGTGTGACCGTATTTCTGACAGTATTCTGGACGAAATTGTGAAAAACGACCCCACTGCGCGCGTGGCCTGCGAAGTTACGGCAACAACGGGCCTTGTCATGGTCATGGGCGAAATTACAACAAAATGCTATGTCGATATTGCGGATATTGCTAGAAAAACCATTCGAGAAATCGGCTATGATAAAACGGAATACGGGTTCGACTCGGAAACGTGCGCCGTTTTAAACTGTATTCGCGAGCAGTCGCCCGATATTGCTATGGGTGTAGATTGTTCTTATGAAGCCAAAGCCGAAGGTAGAGAAGAACATGGCGCAGGCGACCAGGGTCTTATGTTCGGGTATGCCTGTAACGAAACAGAAGAATTTATGCCGCTACCGATTTCGCTTGCACATGCACTTGCAAGAAAGCTTACAGATGTGCGCAAAGACGGCACACTTTCCTACCTCCGTCCCGATGGCAAGAGCCAGGTGACGGTGGAATATGACGGGGATAAGCCTACGCGCGTGGAAGCTGTTGTTATTTCCTCGCAGCATGACCCGGATGTTTCGATTGAAACCCTTCGAAAAGAAATTTTAGAAGAGGTTGTACTTCCGGTTATCCCGAAGGAACTTATGGATGAAAACACAAAGGTATTTATAAACCCGACCGGTCGCTTCGTAATCGGCGGCCCGCACGGGGACACGGGTCTTACCGGCAGAAAGATTATTGTGGATACGTATGGCGGCTATGCACGCCATGGCGGCGGGGCACTCTCCGGTAAAGATGCTACGAAGGTAGATAGAACTGCGGCGTATATGATGCGCTACATTGCGAAAAATATCGTAGCTGCAGGTCTTGCAGATAAGTGTGAACTGCAGGCGGCATACGCTATCGGCGTGGCACGTCCTGTTTCCCTTCGCGTGGATACGTTTGGCACAGGCAAGGTTTCGGAAGAAAAGCTTGCGGATATTGTAGGGAAGCTCTTTGATTTACGTCCCGACGGCATGATTGAAACGCTCGGGTTACTTCGCCCCATTTATGCGGAAACGGCCGCTTACGGCCACTTTGGCAATCCCGCATATCCGTGGGAAAAGCTTGACATGGTGGAAGCCCTTACGAAAGCCGCGCGCGACTAATTTCACCTCGCACACATCAGGAGGCATTTGCATACTATAAAACCGGGAGGCGAGTGGTATGCTGATGCAATATATAGTTCCGCTTATGATTTCGGTATGCCTTGCGGCCATGGTGTATATTTTAGTGTACGCGCAAGGAAAACCTGCGGGCGGGAACGTAGAAATTATTATATGCGGCGATGAGCAGCTAGAGAGCATGGAACATACCGTGGCTATGGCACGGCGGCTTTCCGAGCGCTATTTCAAAGATGCCCATATATACATACGAGGCGGAGAAGAAAAATATGTTTCGGCTCTGTGCCGGCGGTACGGGGTGCGAAGAAAGGAATAAAAAAGGTTTATGGCCGAACTTCTCGTCATAGAAGGCATAGTACAAGAGATTATTTATCAGAATATCGCAAACGGGTATACCGTTTGCGATATTGACGTGGAAGGGGTTTTTTCTACGGCTGTCGGCATCATGCCGGGCGTGGCACCGGGCGAGGGGGTGCGCCTTACCGGAAACTTTACAACCCATCCCGAATATGGTGAACAGTTTCGCGTGGAAACATGTGAGAAAATTCTGCCGAAGGGGAAACTCCAGATTCTTTTGTATCTTTCCTCCGGCATTATCAAGGGTATAGGGCCTGCCACGGCACAGAAAATTGTAGAAAAATTTGGGGAAGAGGCGCTGGATGTCATTCGCGATGACCCCGAGAGGCTCTCTACTATTCGCGGCATTAGCCGCAAAAAGGCAGAAGAGATGAGAGACTCGCTTCTTGAAAAGCAGGCGGTGCAGGGCGTAGTGATGTTTTTGCAGCCGTTCGGAGTTACGGCGAGCTTTGCCGTGCGCGTATTTAAAAAATTCGGCGCCGAGGCACAAAACCGCATTGAAAAAAATCCGTACGTCCTTTGTGAGGTGGATGGCATTGGCTTTAAAACGGCTGATAAAATTGCAATGCAGATGGGCGTGGCAGCGGATGATGAGGAACGCCTTGTAAACGGCATACAATATGTGCTTTTAGAGTATGCGGCAAACGGACATACGTATTTGCCGGAGGCGCTGCTTGTGCAAAAATCTGTCGAGATTTTGGGGGCACATGCCGAACAAATTGAAAACGCCAAGGCAAAAATGCTTTTTGATGGCAGACTTATGAGAGAAAGCGCGCCACAGGGCGCGCGAATATATCTGCCCGTATATTTTCATGCCGAAATGGGCGTTGCGAGAAGGCTCTATGCCATTATGCGCTCTAGTCGGACGGGCCTTGGCATACCGATGGAGACGGCTGTATCCAGAGCCGAGCACCGCGCCGGTATTACGCTTTCGGAAAGGCAACGCGAGGCATGCTACATGGTTATGCAAAACGGCGTTTCCGTCATTACCGGTGGTCCCGGCACGGGGAAAACGACCGTTATCAACGCTATTATTGAAATTATGACTGAGGTCGGTGCGGCCGTTGCGCTTTGCGCGCCGACGGGGCGCGCCGCAAAACGCATGGCGGAAACATGCGGCATGGAAGCGAAAACGATCCATCGCCTTTTGGAACTGAATTTTACGGGAAGCGACGACAAACAGGTGTTCGGGCGTTCAGAAGAATGTCCTTTGGAGGAAGACGTCATCATTGTAGACGAGATGAGTATGGTGGATGTGCTCCTCATGCACGCGCTTCTTAAAGCCCTAAAACCCGGCGCACGCCTCATTTTAGTAGGCGATGCCGATCAGCTTACCTCTGTGGGTGCAGGCGATGTGCTCCGTGATATTTTGGAGAGCGAAGCGGTGCCCTCGTCAAGGCTTACTGAGATTTACAGGCAGGCGGCCGAAAGCATGATTGTCGTCGGCGCCCATAAAATCAACGCCGGCGAAATCCCCGAGGTAAATCAAAAGGATAAAGACTTCTTCTTTGTACACCGCGAAGATGCGGATAGCATTTTGGGGACGGTTTGTGAGCTCGTATCTGCGCGCCTTCCGAAGGCGTACGGCGTTTCTCCCATGTCGCAAATACAGGTCATTTGCCCTTCCAGAAAATCGCAGCTTGGCGTAAACGCCGTAAACCGTGCTCTGCAGGCGCGGCTCAATCCCCCCGATGCCAAAAAGGCGGAGAAAATACTGGGGGAAACCGTTTTTCGCGAGGGCGATAAGGTCATGCAAATTCGAAATAATTACGATATCGCATGGCGGTCGCTTGATAGCGACGAAGAAGGATGCGGCGTTTTTAACGGCGACGTCGGCCGTATTCATACGATTTATACAAAAGGGCAATATATCGAGGTGCTCTTTGAGGAAGAAAGGCTTGTACGGTATGATTTTAGCCAGCTCGAGGAACTCGAAATGGCGTATGCTGCAACCGTACATAAATCGCAAGGTAGCGAGTTTGACGTGGTGATCATTCCCATGTTCCCTTGTGCGCCGCAGCTTATGTGCCGCAATCTTCTGTATACAGCCGTCACCCGCGCTCGAAAGCTTGTGGTGCTTGTTGGGAGAGAACAGGTAATGCGGGAAATGATTACGAGTAGACGTGAAATTGAAAGATTTTCAGGGCTTGCAGGAAAAATTCGGGGGATATTTGCATGATACGTGCTTTGCTTCGACTCTTCTATCCGCCGAAATGTGTGTTTTGTGAAGAGGTTTTGGAAAACGAAAATTTTGCTGTTTGTCCGTCTTGCGTTTCGAAAATTTCGTACAATAAACGTGCCTGCCGCGTTTGCGGTACCCCGCTTGACACGGTGTACGGGGAGAGAATTTGTCCCTCTTGCCGCAAAAAGAAACGGGCATTTCGGGCGGCATATGTGCCGCTTGTTTATAAGGACGAGGTGCGCGCCTCCATTCTGGGATTTAAATTCGGCGGTAAACGTGCGAGGGCGAAAACGTTTGCCGCGCTTATATACATGAAAATTCGCGAAGCGGAAGCGGAAAGACCCGATGCACTTACGTTTGTGCCCATGCATTTTATAAAGCTCGGGAAGCGCGGCTATAATCAGGCAGAGCTACTCGCAAAAGAACTCGGGCACCTTTGGTCCGTTCCCGTTCTGCCGATGCTTCGAAAAACAGAGAACGCAAAGCCGCAATCGAAGCGACACGGACAGGATAGAAAAACGGCGCCCTTTCGGATGTATGCGCCGCGAAAGGGTGCAGACGCGACGGGGAAACGCGTTTTGCTCGTGGACGATGTCGTTACTACCGGCACAACCATGGAAGCCTGCGCGCGTATTCTCCGGAAAATGGGCGCAAAGAATATAGAAATTGCCGCTATTGCGGCAACGCCGGAAAAACATACTTAAAAAGGAGGTGTGACTATGATTCCGCTTATTGTAATTGCAGGACCTACAGCGTCCGGTAAAACGGCACTTGCGATTGAAATTGCGAAAAGAATCGGAGGCGAAGTTGTCTCTGCCGATTCCATGCAGGTATATAAAGATATGAATATCGGTACCGCGAAGCCTGACGAAGCGGAGATGGCCGGTGTTCCGCATCATCTTTTGGACGTGGTCACACCGGACACGGATTTTTCTCTCGAACAGTTTGTAAAGCTTGCCCATGCGGCCATTTCCGATATTCACGCGCGTGGGCGTATTCCCATTTTGGCAGGCGGCACAGGTCTTTATATGGACACGGTGGTAGAAAACCGCCCGCTTTCTGAAAATTCGTTTGACCCCGCGGTGCGTGCGCGATTAGAAAGCGAATGGGAAGAAGAGGGCGGCGAGGCCGTGCTTTCGCGCCTTCACGCCATTGATCCGGAGGCGGCTCGGCGCCTACACGTCCATGAAAAACGGCGGATTTTGCGAGCACTTGAAATCTACTACACAACCGGCGAAACAAAAACCGCACATCTCAGAAAAAAATCGGAAAAAATTTACGATTATTTTGTATTTGCTCTTGAACTCCCACGAGAAATTTTGTATAATAGAATAAATAGGCGTGTTGACAAAATGCTTGCGGCGGGGCTTCTTTCGGAAGTGGAGAAAATCCACAAAATGCTTCGCGGGAAAAAGCATACGGCCCTGCAGGGCGTAGGGTATAAAGAACTCATTTGGTATCTTGAGGGCAAGGCCACCATGGCGGAAGCTACCGAACTTATCAAACGGAACACACGCCGCCTTGCTAAACGGCAACTAACTTGGTTTCGCCAAAATCCTTCTATCACATGGCTGGATGGACAAAAGAACCCAGAAAGCCTTGCGGAGGAATGTATTCGGCAGTTTTCTGCTCGGGCGGAGAGATAGGGAGAAACAGTATGCGAAAAAACGTAAAAATACTGCTTGCGGCGATTTTGCTCGTGTTCGCTTTATGGAATCTCATAACGCTCTTTGTGGGCAGAAACAGGTCTGAAATGGTGCAGTACGGCACCATGGAGGATTCCTTTGGCGGCACCTTATATCTCTTTAAGGACGAACTTGTGATTGATGGCACCGGTGACGGTGTTTTGCGTCCCACCGCCCAGGATGGGGAGCGCGTTTCGAAGGGCGCGCGCGTAGGTGCACTTTTGACAAGTGATACAGACGAGGGCGCTCTGCATGAGTTTTTGCGGATTCAAGATCGGTTGCAAAGGCTGCAAAGCAGGAGCCTGGATACAAACTATACCGAAACGGTACGTACCGACGAAGAAATTTCTACCCTCTCCGCGCAGATTTCCGCCGCGGCAGCGCGTGGGGATATGAAAAAGGTGAGCTCTTTAAAGGACTCTCTGCTACTTACAAAAGATGAAAAAAGCGCGGCTGACGGGCAGAAGGACAAGCTTATTGCTCTTTTAAATGAGCGGCTTTCGGCACTTGAAAATAGCATCGGCAGCAGCGTAAAGGAAATTTACAGTCCGCGAGCAGGCACGTTGCTTCTCGGCACAGATGGCCTCGAAAAGGATATGCAAACGAAAGCGGCCGAAGGGCTTACACCGGAGGCGCTGGACGCATTTGCACAACGCGTGGGCAATCGCGAAGGCGGCTGCAAGATTTTATACGGCACAGAGTGGCGCGCGGCGATGTGTGTGGATGCTTCCGTATGCGAGGGCCTTTTGGAGGGGCAGACGGTGTCGCTTCGCCTGTATGAATGCGGCGGCAGCACCGAGAAGGCAAAAATCATTGAAATTTCGGAAGCGGTGGATGGGAAATGCGTCATCGTATTTTCGTCAAACCGTACGCCTTCAGGTCTCATGCAATGCAGAAGAGTGACGGCGGACGTTATTATTTCGAGATATGAAGGGCTTCGCGTGCCGAAGAAAGCGCTCCTTGAGGAAAACGGGGAGACGGGCGCATATGTGCAGACGGTGACGGAGCAGGTATTTAAAAAAGCAGAAGTTTCGTATATAGGCGAGGAATATGCCATTCTTCGTGAAGGCGAGGGCACCGAGGTACGCCTTTATGATACAGTGGTATACTGATGGGGGAGAAAACATGCCCATACAGGAAAATTTAGAAAAGATAAAAAAGAACATCGATGCCGCGGCAAAAAAGGCCGGCAAAAGCGCTGAGGATATTATTCTTTTAGGCGCTACGAAAACGGTAGAGCCCGAAAGAATGCAAACGGCGATAAACATGGGCCTTTCCCATATCGGCGAAAACCGCGTGCAGGAACTTGTAGATAAATACGATAAGGTGCAAGGCGCCACTTGGCACTTTATCGGGCATCTTCAGACCAATAAAGTAAAATATATTATCGATAAAGCGGCACTGATTCATGCCGCAGACAGCACACGAATTTTGGATGAAATCGAGCGGCAGGCCGCAAAGCACGGCATGCGCGCACATGTGCTTCTTGAAATTAACGCTTCGGGCGAGGAAAGTAAGTTTGGCATGCCATTCGAAGCGGCACGGCCTATCATCGAAGAAAACGAAAAAAGGCAACACGTGCAGATTGACGGGCTGATGACGATCGGGCCCAACACAAAGGAGGAAGGCGCCGTGCGTGCGGCCTTTGCCCGTATGCGTGCGCTTTACGAGCGGCTCGGCACAGAAAAATTTCAAAACTGCCGCATGGAATATCTTTCCATGGGCATGAGCGGCGACTATGAGGCCGCAATTGAAGAGGGTGCAAATATTGTAAGAATTGGCAGTGCAATATTTGGATATAGAGAATATGGAGGTAAGCAGTAAAATGGCAAAGATTTTTGGGAAACTTGGCGAAATGATTTTTGGCAGCGAAGAGGACGATTTTGAAGAATTTGACTTTGAAGAGGAACCGGAAAGACAGAAACCGGACATAAAACCGATTGGCATGCTGCGTTCGAAAGCACCGGCAGCCCCTGCGGCAAGCAGAGTTGTCAGCATGACGGCAACCACACAGCTTGAGGTTGCAGTTTTGCAGCCGGCCACGTATGAAGATGCCAGTGAGATTGCAGACCGCCTCAAGGCTAAAAAGGCTGTTGTGGTCAATCTCGAAGATCTTACAAAGGAAGATGCCATTAAAGTGCTTGACTTTGTAAGCGGCGTTGTATATGCTCTGGAAGGCAACATCCAGAAGGTTTCCAGCGGCATTTTCCTCATTGCGCCGTATAACGTGAGCATCGCAGGCGATGTTCGTGATGAGCTCAAGAATAAGGGCTTTTTCCCGTGGACACTCTAAGTAAAAAAAGATAAATTTACGAAAGAAGGAAGTGACACACGCTATGTATACACCGCTTGAACTGGAAAAGATAGAATTCGGCAACGCTTTTATGGGCGGCTATAAGCGCGAGGACGTTGAGGAGGTTTTCAACGAGCTGACCGCAGATTACGAAACGCTTTATAAAGAAAACATTGCACTTAAAGATAAGCTTTCTATGCTCCAGAGTCTTGTAGATAAATACAAGACAATGGAGGATGCCCTTCAAAATGCGCTTCTTTTGGCACAGACCAGTAGCGATGCGGCTATTCGTGCCGCACAGGATA
>JAZNJV010000021.1:0-8788 GCA_045578225.1 Clostridia bacterium
GGTGTTTCTGTACTCATCAATATACGCATCATCAAAGATGATGTAGCTATCTTCGAGAAGACCGCTCGGGCCGCCCTTGAAACCGTACAGTACGTTTTCGGGGTTTGTGGACTTTAATGCGTCATAAAGACCGCAAATTACGTTGTGACCGCCGGGAGCCTGTCCGCCCGAAAGAATAACGCCTACTACCTGCTTTTTCGCTTCCGAAGTGTTTTCTCCCTTCTTAAAAACGATTTCCTTTTTGCCGTAGGTGTTCGGGAACAGCGCCTGAATCTTTTCGCAATCTGCTACGCTTTTCGTTTCTGCACCTTCCGAAACGCTGATTTCAGCAATACCGCCGCGCAGCATCTGCGGCAGCTTCGGTGCGTACTCGTATCTTGCTTTTTGTAACGATGACATTTCCATTCTCTTCGTCTCCTTATCCGTTTTTTGTATATGGTTTATTATACCATAGCCCAGTTAAAATGTAAAGAGGGAGAATGAAAAATTTGCGCGTTTTATCGTCTGGCAAACACGCACATGGCTTTCTTTACATCCGCACGGATAGCCTCTTCCGCCGTCACCTCAATATCATGATAGAATTTTGTGGGTTCCATATTCTCTACGGCGATTTTGCCCGCCTGCGCCATGTATGTATAATAATTAATTTTACGAATGCCGAGCGAGATAACCTTTTCAAAATCCGCCTCAGAAACGCCGCTGCCGCCATGCATAACAAGCGGCACCGCAACGCGGTTTTGAATGGCAGATAGTCTCTCAAAATCAAGGCGCGGCTCCTTTACATAGAACCCGTGTACCGTGCCGAATGCGCAGGCAAGGGCATCGATGCCCGTTTCCTCTGCAAACCTTCCGGCGGCTTCGGGGTCTGTATAAATGCTTTCATCGTCAGAAAGAGAAACGCCCGTGCCATCTTCTCTTGTACCCATGGATCCGATTTCCCCTTCCACGGAAGCGGCGTATTTTTTCGCCATCTTCACCACAATGCCGGTGTTTACGGTGTTCATCTCTTCCCCGAGGTCCGTGCCGTCATACATGACCGAGGTAAATCCAAGCTCGAGACTTCTTTTGATGTAATCGAGATCTGTGCCGTGGTCGAGGTGTGTGCAGACCGGCACCTTTGCCCGTTCGGCATACAGCATCATGATAGGCGCAATCTCCTCGAGCGTGCACAGCCCCATTTCCTCATGCAGCTGTGCATGGGAAATGACAACGGGCTCCCCGAGTTCCTCCGCGGCGCGGATTACAGCCTTCAAGCTTGCGAGGTTTGGTGTATTAAAGGAGCCTACGGCGCACTTTTTCGCCTCAGCAATTTTTAAAACATCCTGTAAATTGACTAACATGTTTCTTCCTCCTCTTCTATCTCTGCCACAATGGGGCGTACCGCCGCATACAGCTTCTTATATGCGCTATAGTTTTTCCGGTATATGGCCGTCTTTTCCGCATTTGGCGTATATTGCCCTTTTTCTTTTACATATATCGCGCGGGCATCATGCAAATCTGCGCATAGACCTATTGCTACCGCCGTCAGCATTGAAGTTCCTACAGCCCCGGCTTCTCCGGCTTCGAGTGCCTTTATGGGGCGATTTAAAATATCCGCTTTTATCTGGAGCCACGGGCGCGATGCCGCGCCGCCGCCGGTTGCCACGAGCTTGT
The DNA here is from genome assembly GCA_045578225.1 of Clostridia bacterium. GTDB lineage: Bacteria > Bacillota > Clostridia > UMGS1883 > UMGS1540 > SIG447. The sequence goes on from JAZNJV010000021.1 coordinate 1,654, forward strand.
CGATGGGGATGCCAAACGCGTCCAGCTGCGAAACATTCGTCAGCATCTCATACGTCACGCCTTCCATGAGCGCTTTATAGAGATCATAGGCGGTGTGTTCGAGTGTAAGACCGATAATGGCCGCGCGCGAGCCGTTATCCATATAGGGGTTCGCCGCCCCTGCAAAATGCGGCAGGATTAAAATATTTGTAGGTTTCTCGGAAATTGCACTGTCGAGCAGGGCGTACACATTCTTGCCCTCTACTGCGGCCATTTCAGCCTCTTTCTTTGCAAATTGGTCACGAAACCATTTAAGAGTAGCACCGCCGGTGAAGGAAAGCGCGTAGCAAACGTATGTACCTTCAAATACATACGGTACCACAGCATACCCCGCTTTATAGAGGTCTTCCTTTTCCGGGATTGTATCAAAGACGGGCACCACGCATTCCACCGTGCCGGTGCCATCCATCGCGCCGCCTACTTCAAACACCCCTGCGCCAACGGCTGCTGCCACCTGATCATGCGCACCGGTTACGATTTGGATGTTCGCAGAAATGCCAAGCTCTCCTGCAAATTCCGGGCGAAGGGTGCCTGCGAGTGTACCGGAGGGTACAGGCACCGAAAGGAGGCTTTCCGAAACCTCTGCGGCATCAAGAATTTCGTGGCTCCAGCACTTTTTCCGCACATCAAATGCAAGGGTACGCGCCGCGAGCGAGTAGTCGATTTGTCTCTTTCCCGTCAGCTTATAGACAATATAATCCTGCATTAAGAGAATGCATTTGATTTTCGCATAGACCTCGGGGCGATTTTGCCGTATCCACATGATTTTGGGAAGGCTGTACATGGAATGCGGCGCGACGCCGACAATTTTAGTAATTGTCTCTTCCCCAAGGCTTTCCGAAAGCGATTTTATTTCTGCCGCGCCGCGTGGGTCTGTATACAGCATGGAAGGAAGCAGCACGCGGTCATTTTCGTCGAGCACGGCAAAGCTTTCCCCAAAGCTTGTAACACCTACAGCCGAAAGGTCGCGGCACACCGCGCACGTTTTTTGAAACACGGTGCAAACAGCCGCAAAAATAGCTTCTGCATCTATTTCGTGCGCACCATTTTTGCGTGAGACATTATATTCCACATATTCGTTATGTATAAAGTTTCCTTTGTCGTCATACACCGTGAGCTTGCAGCCGGTGGTGCCGACATCGAGTCCCCCTATCTGCATGCCGTCACCCCTCAATGCTCACAACGTCATAGCCGAGATAATAGCGGAAGGCTTCTTCCAAAATCGTCTTCACGTGCCCTCGGGCTACTGTAGTATGGTGCTTAAAGCCGCCTCTTGCAAGACGCAAAAGCTTATCTTCGAGATTCGGAATTTCTGCAACGCCGCCGCAGCCAAAGAAGTCCTTCTCAATATCTTCCCCTGTAAAGCGACCTTCGCTAAAGTAAATGGTAATTTTCCCGTCCTCAGTTTTGCAGTTCGAATACGTCATGGGAAAAGCATCAATTCTGCCTTCATTTGTGCCCCAGCCGCTACCGGGGTCGCCTTTATCGAACATCTTATGCGAGGTTACAGTGCCCTTACCGCGCATTAAAGACTGTGCGGTAGAGCCGCAATGGAATAAAATCACCTTGTTTTCTGCATCACCGTAATTATTGTTCCAGTCAAGGCATGCCGCCGGTCCCTCTGTGGCAAGAGAAAGGGCGCGCATGGTAATCGCGGAGCACATATCCACTTCGCAGGAAGCGGTAATGCCGCGGTCATTCAGTTCGCTTAAGAGCACGCACGGGCAAACGCGCAAATACGTTTCCATCTCGTTCCAGCAACGAAGGGCAATGGCGTCGAGATGATACGTTTCAATGTACTCATCGATAACAACACTGATTTTGGAAAGCATGATTTTTTTATCTTCCGGCACAGCGGTAAAGTCCGTATAGGCTTCAAGACGTTCCTTTTTTAGAAGTACTTTTTCGTCATCATCCGCCTTTTCCCGTACAAATTCAAAAAATTCAGAAAGGTCAAAGCTTTCCACATTGATGCCATGGCGCTGCATAGTCACTTCGTCAAAACGTACGGTTTTAAAAGCCGTGGTACGTGCGCCGATGCAGCCGATTGTAAACCGTTTCATGCCATGCACCACGCGGCAAATCGCAGCAAAGTCATGGAGGTTCTTTGTGAATTCCGGCGTAAGCGGATGCACAACATGCGGCTTCATTACTGTGTACGGCACCTTGTATTGTTCAAATACATCCGTGACGGAAAATTTACCGCAATAGGCATCTCTTCGGTGTTGGAAGTCCATTTTGCCGATTTCGTCGGGATACGCCTGCATCAATATCGGAACACCGGCATCCTCGAGCGCCGCAATGGCACCATTTTCGTCAATAAAAATGGGCATGCAAACAATAATCCCGTCATATTCTCCGCGGTGCGAGGCAAGCCATTTGGCGTAGGCGCGCCCCTCATCACGGGTTTCCACAGCGCCGTACCGCGTGGCATCCTTATCCATGATAAGGTAGTCATACCCTGCCTCTGTTACTGCGCGCACCATGTCCTCCCGTGCGCCTTCAATCAGTTCCGCCGGCATAAAGCCGCGATTTCCGAAAAATAATGCGAAAGTCTGTTTTTTCACTGTACCCCTCCTCGAAAAGATTCTACTTGCATTTTAGCAAAACCGCGGCTATAATAATAGTAAATACCATCTCAAAAACTGTAAAAACGTACAGAAAGTTGGGACGAATATGCCTCTTTTATTTCAAAACCAAGATTTATTATCGCTCATGCAACAGTTTCATACGCTCACCGGAATGCGTATTGTACTTTTCGATGAAGCATACCGCGAAATTTTTGCGTATCCAAGAGAATGCGTTCCCTTTTGTGCGCACATGCGGAAAACGCCGGCATTTTATCAAAAATGCTGCGTGAGTGACAAAAACTCTTTTGAGATTTGCCAAAAGACGCGTTCCTTCACGATGTACAAATGCCACGCCGGTCTTATAGAATGTACGGCGCCCATTCTGCAAAAAAACACCATTATCGGGTACATTATGTTCGGGCAGATCAGTGACCGTACAGACAAAGCAGAATTTCTTTCCGCACTTTCTTCGCGTTATCCCGGCGAAGAACAAAAAATCCGGAAAATTAAATTCCGGAGTACTGCCCAGCTTATAGCGGCCTCCAAAATTTTAGAAGCCTGTATAAGCTATATATTGGAGAAGGAAATGGTGCGCCCGTCGCGCGTGCTGCTTTTTTCGCGCGTGGAAGAATATATCGATGCGCACCTAGGCGAGGCGCTCAACATAGATGCCCTTTGCCGCGCGTTTTCCGTAAGCCGCACACACCTTTATGACGTTATGCGCCCGTACATGCGCGGCGGCATTGCCGGCTACATAAAAGAAAAGCGGCTTTCAAAAGCAAAGGAGCTTTTGAAAACCACTGATCTTTCTGTCTCTGAAATTTCGGAGCGTGTCGGTTTTGCGGATTATAACTATTTTATCCGCAACTTTAAAAAGCGATTCGGTCTTTCGGCAAAAAAATATCAAAAGACCTATTACGAATAAGCCACACGCTTTATAGTATCCCGGAACGTATATCCATACTTCCCTCTGTGCGCCACCACAAACAAAAGAGGGCATACCAAAAAATGCAGATTTTTGCAATAGTCTCCGCAAAAATCTGCTTTTTCTCTACTTATACTGCTTTTCGCCTGCCAAAATCATCATTTTTTCAGGGTGCGCCAAAACTTCGGGCTTTTCTACGGTTTCTTCCCATTTTTCAGGGGCGATGGCTTCAATGGAAATGGAAACGGCCTCTTTCGGGCATCCCCATTCTTCCACAAAGACATCGAGGATTCTCTCGGCTACTCTTTTTTTCGTTTCTTCATCCTTCGGGTAGCCTTTTATAGCGATATACGGCATTTATTTTCTCCTTTCTGTACAAAAAGGGCACAGCCAAATGGCCGTGCCCTTCTTTCTTTGTTTTAGCCAAATACTGCAAGGAGGAATCCTGCAGCAACAGCGGAACCGATAACGCCGGCAACGTTCGGGCCCATGGCGTGCATGAGCAAGAAGTTAGACGGGTTTGCCTTCTGACCGACAGTTTGTGCAACACGTGCGGCCATCGGAACGGCAGAAACACCTGCCGAGCCGATAAGCGGATTGATTTTACCGCGCGAAACTTTGTACATAATCTGGCCGATCAAAAGACCGCCAAATGTAGCAAAGCAGAAGGCCATAAGACCGAGAACAACAATCTTTAAGGTTTCGAGCTGCAAGAATGTGTCATATCTTGCAGTAGCACCTACAGAGATGCTGAGGAAAATCGTTACGATGTTCATAAGGTTATTCTGCGCCGTGTCGGAAAGACGGTCGGTAACGCCACATTCTTTAAGAAGGTTACCGAGCATAAGGCAACCGAGAAGCGGAGCTACAGAAGGCAGAATAAGACAGGTTACGATAGTAACCATAATCGGGAACACGATTTTTTCCGTCTTGGAAACGGGACGAAGCTGTTCCATTTTAATCTGGCGCTGTTTTTCCGTGGTCATCAGCTTCATGATCGGCGGCTGAATGAGCGGAATGAGCGCCATGTAGGAATAGGCTGCGATCGCAATCGGAGCAAGGAGCTCGGGCTTTAAGGTTTTGGTAAGCCAGATAGCCGTCGGGCCGTCCGCACCGCCGATGATACCGATAGAAGCGGCAGCCTGCGGGTCAAACCCGAGAAGGATTGCAACTACGAGTGCAAAGTAAATACCAAACTGTGCCCCTGCGCCCATGAGCATGGACTTCGGGTTTGCAATCATGGGGCCAAAGTCGGTCATAGCACCAACGCCAAGGAAAATGAGCGACGGGTAAAGACCGGTTTTAACGCCGATGTAGAGAATATCCAAAAGTCCGCCCTTTTGCAGAACTTTGGCATAATCAATGTCACCTGCGGTCTGCCAAAATTCCGGTGTATACACGCCGGAAAGCGGCAGGTTTGTAAGAAGCATACCGAACGCAATGCCCACAAGGAGAAGCGGCTCGAACTTCTTCACAATACCGAGATACAGGAGTACGCAGGAGAGGAGAATCATGATGAGCTGCAAAATGCCGCCCTCAAGAAAACCGTTTACAATCTGCGCAATACCGGAAGTTTCCCAGATTTTTGCGAGTGTACCTAAAATATCCATTGTATGCGCCTCCTTATGCAATCACGAGAAGCGGCGCGCCACTGTCAACGGTTGCACCCTTGGAAGCGACAACCTGCGAAACGGTGCCGTCCTTCGGGGCAAGGATTTCGTTTTCCATCTTCATAGCTTCGATAATAGCTACGAGCTGACCTGCTTTTACGGCGGCGCCCTGTGTAACCTTAATATCTACAACTGTGCCCGGAAGCGGAGAAGTAACTACTTCGCCACTGCCTGTTACGGCTGCGGGAGCCGGTGCGGCTGCCGGAGCGGGTGCTGCGGCCGGTGCCGGTGCGGCTACAGGTGCGGCAGCGGGAGCCGCAGCATCATATTCAGCGGCTACAATAGCTTCGCCCTTTTCTACTTCGATTTCGTATGTTTTTCCGTTTAAAGTTACTTTATATTTCATTTTGCTTCTTCCTTTCTATTTTACTTCCTGGATGGAAATAAAGCGTAATGTGTTAAGCGGTTCGCCGAGCTTATCTGCGGTAATTGCCATCAGCATTGCGGCTGTTTTATCCGGTACATCGAAAAGCTTTACTTCGCCGCAGCTGCCCTTGGCAAGTGCCGTGGGTGCGGGAGCGGCTGCCGGTGCCGAAGCGGCTGCCGGTGCTTTTTCTTCGCCCGATTTCTTCATAAACGAAGACATGATGGAAATACAACCCATGAGAATGATCAGTACTGCGAAAACAACTACCATTCCGAGGATGGAATTTCCGAGCGTTTGGATCAAAAGTTCCATACTAACATCCCTTTCTGTGTTTTAGAAACAAAACTACATCGTTTCGATTGTATATTTTGCGCGATTTTCGATTTTGGCTTCACGTTCTGCGAAGAACTTCTCTGCAACCTGCGGGAACGCAATGTAGGAGAGAACGTCTTCGTCACACTTTGCCTTATCGCCAAGCTCTGCCTTTGTAGCTTCAAAAGCATCTTCGAGCGTATCTGCAAAGCGGCAGGTTACCGGTGCTTCGTCACCAAGTGCCTTCTTCGTAAGCTCTGCATCTACTTCGCCCGGAGCCTGACCGTATTCGCCACGGAGATATGCCTTAACTTCTTTGCTGATGTTCTTATAGCGTTCGCCGATTAAAACGTTTGTAGCTGCCTGTACACCTACCATCTGGCTCATCGGTGTTACGAGCGGCGGGTAGCCGAGGTCCTTACGTACCTTCGGGGTTTCGAGAAGAACTTCGTCGAGACGGTCGAGCGCGTTCTGTGCTTTGAGCTGGGAAATAAGGTTCGAAAGCATACCGCCCGGGATCTGGTAGTTGAGTGCGTTTGTATCGGTTGCCAAAACGGTCGGATTGAGTGTACCATTTTCGATGAATTCGTTGCGGATGGGTTTGAAGAAATCGTTGATTTCCTTCAGAATCTTATCGTTGACATCGATTTCGTACCCTTGCTGACGGAGTGCGTATACGAGCGTTTCCGTTGCCGGCTGGGAAGTACCGCCGGAGAAGCAGGAAATAGCTGTATCGATTACGTCTGCACCGGCTTCGATGGCCTTCATGTAGGTCATAAAGGCAAGCCCTGTGGTGCTGTGTGTATGCACAACTACGGGGATTTTTACAGTTTCTTTGATGGCCTTTACAAGGTCATAGGCTTCCTGCGGGCTCATAACGCCGGCCATATCCTTAACGCAGATAGAGCCAACGCCCATGTTTTCCATTTCTTTTGCAAGCTTTGCATAGTTTTCAAGTGTATGCACGGGGCTTGTGGTGTAGGAAATAGCACCGGAAGCATGTGCGCCGCACTTTACAGTTTCATCAACCGCAACCTTGATGTTTCTAAGGTCATTGAGTGCGTCGAAAATACGGATAATGTCGATACCGTTCGATACAGAGTGCTGTACAAACTTCTTTACAACATCATCGGGATAGTGCTTGTAGCCGAGAAGGTTCTGGCCACGGAGAAGCATCTGGAGCTTTGTGGTGGGCATCTTCTCTTTGATCTTGCGAAGTCTTTCCCACGGATCTTCACCAAGGAAGCGCAGG
>JAZNJV010000022.1:0-43404 GCA_045578225.1 Clostridia bacterium
TGGTGGGCCCTCAGGGACACAGCCGCTTCGCGTCTTGCGTGCTTGCCGACCCAAATGCTTCGCATTTCGGTACCCGACGCGCACCACTCACCTACAAAACAGTCCCCCGGACTGTTTTGCTTCACGGCTCGTGCCCTCACAGAGAGCGAGTCCCTTTTAATAAAAGGCACCAACAAAAAAAGACACACAAGGTGTCTTTTTTTGTTGGTGGGCCCTCAGGGACTCGAACCCGGGACCGTTCGGTTATGAGCCGAATGCTCTAACCAACTGAGCTAAGGGCCCTTATTGGGAGCAAGTGTTTTCATCTCTTCCTACTTCCAAAATCCCCGGCCCCCGAAAAGCTCCGCTTTTTGGGGAGAAGGAGGAGTAAGGAAGTGGATGGATGTTTCCGCCCTTGCGGCGGAAACGGAATCAAACGTACTTTACTCCGACGTGGTGGTGACCCCTACGAGAATCGAACTCGTGTTACCGCCGTGAAAGGGCGATGTCTTAACCGCTTGACCAAGGGGCCACGAAGTGCCTAAAAGGCACTTGCAGGGTACAGTATACCATATATTTTTCGAAATTGCAACCCTTTTTTTATCGGCCGCTGTATTTTTCGAGCCGCGCGAGGACTTTTTCGGCGGCATCTCCGGAAAGCGGCGTCGGTTTATAATCGTTTCTATCGGTACAGGACGAAATGCGGCAGGGAATGATTTCGCTTTTCCACGCGCCCATCATTTTCCCGTCCATTGTTTCACGTGAAATCTGATAGATAAAGCAGTCTTTATCGACAGGGTTATGATTGCCGCCAAAGCAGAAATTGCCGAGGCTATACACAATTTCGCGGCCTTTGTATTCCTCAATCCCTTGGATTACGTGCGGATGGTGCCCGATTACGCCGTCGGCACCCATGTCGATCGCGTACCGGCCGATGGCTTTTTGCACGTCGTAGGGGTAATTTTCGCCCTCAAGACCCCAGTGAAAGCTCATAAACACCGCGTCGGCACCCATATTCCGGAGCGTGTCGATAGCCGTTTTTATGTTCTTTCTTACCTCGCCGTCGTCATACCAAATGGAAAACGCGGCGTAGCCTATGTATGTTTCGTCTTTCGCTTTCTCGCGTCCCTCTTTTACTACTTCCGTTTTGTCGGGCGAGACGGCAAAAAGGGCATACTGCTTGCCTGCGGCGTACTCGATTTTGGCTTCTCGAAGCGCTTTTTTCGTATCCTGATACCCGACCTCCAGAAAATCGTACGTATGGTTATTTGCAAGGGAAACGACCTCAATATCGCCAGCCTTTAAAATCTCCGTATAGTGTGCGGGGCCTTTAAAGGTGTACGTTTTCTCGGCGCGCACGGCGCTTTCTGTGAGCGTCCCTTCGAAATTTACAAACGAAATCGTGTCCTTCTCAAAAATCGGGCGCACGTTTTCAAAAAAGTACGCGTGATTTTCGCCTTCCAGCGCAAACCTTTCGTGAAAACTGCCTGCGTAGGAAAACTTCGGGTCACTTCCGAGCGTGCAGTCCCCTGCGAAGGAAAGCGTAATCGTATCCCGCACGGGGGGCGGGGGCGTTTGCACGGCCGAGGCAGGGGCCGCTTTTCGCTTTGCGGCCAAAATGCCGCCACAAATTCCTAAAGCGAGCGCTACCGCGGCCGCGGTAGCGCATAAAATCAGCTTTCTGTTTCTCATTTCTCAATTACGTCGGTGCCCATGTACGGACGAAGCACCTCAGGCACACGAATACTGCCGTCGCCGTTTTGGAAGTTTTCCAAAATCGCGGCAACCGTTCTGCCCACAGCGACGCCCGAGCCGTTTAAGGTGTGCACGAGCTGTGCTTTGCCGTTGCCGTCGCGGAAACGAATGGAAGCGCGGCGCGCCTGGAAATCCTCAAAGTTACTGCAGGAGGAAATTTCCACGTATCTGCCGTAGCTCGGCATCCAAACTTCAATGTCATATTTCATCGCGGCTGTAAAGCCAAGGTCGCCCACGCAAATTTTTACAACGCGGTACGGAAGGCCGAGACCCTGCAACACGCTTTCGGCGTCGCGCGTTAATTTTTCGAGTTCTTCATAGGAATCTTCCGGGCGTGTAAACTTTACAAGCTCTACCTTATTAAACTGGTGCTGGCGGATAAGGCCGCGTGTGTCGCGCCCTGCGCTGCCTGCCTCCGCTCTAAAGCAGGCGGAATAGGCGGCATGCTTTATGGGAAGGTCGGCACCGTCTAAAATCTGGTCTCTATAGAGGTTTGTAACAGGCACTTCCGCGGTCGGGATAAGGAAATACTCGGTGCCGCTTACTTTAAAGGCATCTTCTTCAAATTTCGGCAGCTGTCCTGTGCCGACCATGCTGTTTCTGTGCACCATGTACGGCGGCAGAATTTCGGTGTAGCCGTTTTCTCTTGTGTGCTTATCGAGGAAATAGCTGATAATGGCGCGCTCAAGTCTCGCCCCAAGGCCGCGGTACACGGTAAAGCGCGTACCTGTAATTTTACCGGCCGAAGCAAAGTCCAAAATCCCAAGGTTTTCGCCAAGGTCCCAGTGTGCCTTCGGCTCAAACGGAAACTCTGTCGGCTCGCCGAATTTACGAATTTCCACATTGTCCTCATCGGTGTCGCCGTCGGGCACGGTGGGGTTCGGGATATTCGGGATGGAGAGCATCTTCTTCTGGAGTTCTTCTTCCACTTCGCGCGTTTCCGCGTCGAGGGCTTTTACCTTATCGGAAATTTCACGCATTTCGGCGAGTATGGCCGTGGTGTCCTCTCCGTTTTTCTTCATTTTCGGAATTTCCTTCGAAACTTCATTCTGGCGCGCCTTCATCTGCTCGGCTTCAAAAAGAAGCTCGCGGCGCTTTTCATCGAGCGCCAAAACCGCGTCGATATCCACGTCTTCCTTTCTGCGTGCGAGTGCGGCCTTTATTTCTTCGGTTTCTGTGCGTAATCTTTTAATATCCAGCATTTTGTCCCTCTCCTTAGTCTAAGTTTCTCGTAATTTTCGATTTTACATAATTATAACGGCTCAAAATTCTCGGCTTTAACATTTCGGGGTCTACCGCATCGAGTACGCGCTTTGCGTCTCTCCAGTCTCCGCTTTCGCAAAAGCCGTCCGCTTCATAAATGGCTTCCACCGCATCGGCATATGTGCCGCCGCGATATTCTTCAAGCTCCGCCGTCAGCTGTCTTACTTTTTCTTCGAGACCGGAAATGGTCACCGCGTTTTTCGTTTTCTCTTCGTTTAGCGCCGCATTTTCCGTTTGCAGACTTTGCACGCGACTCTCATAATTTTCGTTTGCTTTTCTGTAATCCGTCATCGCAAGGCTTAAAAGTACAAGCACGAGCGCCACGGTAAACAGAATGATGGTATAAATCCAAAAAGACTTCGATTTTGTGTTCATTTTTGTTCACCCTTTCTTAAAGCGTTCAAATTTCTCTTCTGCGCGATTTTTTACTTTTTTAATATGGTTTCATTTCTTTTTCATTTTTCGTGCCTTAGAGGTCAATTTTGAAAGCCGCTTAAATTCCAAATTTTTCCATAATTCGTTCAAATTCGCCGTCAGCCGCGTATGTTATCTCAATTTTACCCTTTTTGGCGTTGCCGCAGATTTTTACGCGAAGGCCAAGCTTTTTTGAAAAGCGTTCTTCGAGATCCCGAATTTCGGCGGTGTATTTTACAGGCGCTTTTTTCTCGGAGCGACCAAGGCTTACAAGGCGTTCCAATTCTCTCACCGAAAGACCTTCCGCGATGACTCTTTCGGCAAGGGCGAGCTGTTCGGCATCGGGGGCGGCGAGGAGCGTTCTCGCATGCCCTGCGGAAATTTTCCCGTTTCGTACCATCTCTCGCACAGGCTCCTTCAGCGCCAGAAGACGCAGTGCGTTTGCTACAGCGCTGCGGCTTTTGCCGATTTTTTCGCTCACCTCTTCTTGCGTCATGCCGTATAAATCCATGAGATTTCTAAATCCGTCGGCCTCTTCCATCGGATTTAAGTTTTCACGCTGGAGATTTTCGATGAGCGCAATTTCGCTGGCCGTTTTATCATCATACTCGCGTACAATGGCCGGAATTTCCTGTAAATTTGCCATACGTGCGGCACGCCAGCGGCGTTCGCCTGCAATAATCGTATAAAATCCGTTTTCATTTTTCACAACCACAATCGGCTGAATAATGCCGTGCTCCCGCACGGAAGCTGCAAGCTCCGAAAGGGCTTCGGGGTCAAACGTTTTACGCGGCTGTGCGCGGTTTGGCTCTACTTCGGTAATTCTGAGAGAAACAACCGCATCGCCGCTCTCCGCCTCGCTCAAAACCGGATCGGAAATAAAAAGTGCGTCAAGCCCTTTACCAAGTCCTCGTTTTGCCATGCATTCCCTTCCTTCCTATATATTATTTCTGTCCTTCTAAAACTTCTTCCGCGAGATCCGTATAGCTTTCTGCGCCGCGGCTGGACGGGTCATACACAATAACCGGTTGCCCAAAGCCGGGGGCCTCAGAAAGGCGAACGTTGCGCGGAATAATGGTGCGATATACCTTTTCGGGGAAAAACTTCTTTACTTCATCCACAACCTGAATGGCGAGATTGGTGCGCGAGGAAAACATCGTCATCAGAACACCCTCAATCTCGATTTTCGGGTTTAGAAGCTTTTTCACGCGTTTTATCGTAGCCGTCAACTGGCTGAGCCCTTCCAGCGCGTAATATTCGCACTGAATCGGCATCAGCACGGAGCCTGCGGCCGTGAGCGCATTGAGTGTGACAAGACCGAGCGACGGCGGGCAGTCAATAAAAATAAAGTCATAGTTATTTTCTATCGGCGCAAGCGCTTCTTTTAGGCGATATTCCCTTGCCATGACGCCTACAAGTTCAATTTCCGCCCCCGAAAGCGCGATGCTCGACGGGCATACGGAAAGATTCGGGAAGGCCGTTTTTACAATGATTTCTTCCATCGAAGCGGAGCGAATAAGAATATCATAAATGGAATTTTCAATGGTACGGTTATCTATGCCGAGACCGCTTGTGGCATTCCCCTGCGGATCCATGTCAATCAGCAGCACGCGTTTGCCTTTTTTGGCGATACACGCCGCCAAATTCACGGCCGTTGTCGTTTTGCCAACACCGCCTTTTTGGTTAGCGATTGCAATAATTCTTGCCATGGCGATTTCCTTTCTTTTTGTAGTCTGTCCTCATTATATCATAAAAATGTTTCACGTGAAACAAAAAAGCAAAAAAAATAAAAAATGTTTCACGTGAAACATTTTTGCCCCTTTTCAATGCCTCTTTTTTGCCCTTGTTTTTTACCCCTTTTTTGCATAGAATTCCCTTGAAAATTTTTTATTTTTTTATTGCAAAAGCAGGTTTTTTTTGGTATAATATAAGAAGATTTACCGTATGCGGAAAAAATGCGTTTTCCACACTGTTTTCCCGCGGTTTTTCACTTTTCCACCGAGTTATCCACATAAAACAAGCTATTTTTGCCCGTTTTTTTAAGTTTTCCACATAGGCACTTTTTAAGTTATCCTACTTTTGCACGGGCAATTTCAATATACTTTTCGAAAGGAATTTTACGCGTAATGAACGGTGAACTTTTAAACATCTGGAATCACGTTCTGCCCCTCATTGAGGAAGAAGTTACACCTGTTGGCTATAAGACCTGGATACTATCGATTTCCCCTCAAAATTTAGAAAACGGCTTTCTACACGTTTCCGTGCCGAACGATGTGAATAAGAACATGGTAGACCATCGGTATAAAGAGCTTATCCAAAACGCTTTTTATGAAGTTTGCGGCAATCGCTGCACGCTTGTAGTGCACATCGGCACGGAGGAACCGCAAGAAGAAAAGAAAGAGCCGCGCGCCGCGCGCAATCTCGGCATGCCGCTCAATCCCAAATATACGTTTGACAGCTTCGTGGTCGGCGGCTCAAACCGCTTTGCCCATGCGGCGTCCCTCGCTGTTGCCGAAACACCCGCGAGAACGTATAACCCCCTCTTTCTCTACGGCGGTGTAGGGCTTGGTAAAACGCACCTTCTCCACGCCATCGGCAATTTCATTATTGAAAATAACAGCGATATGAAGGTTATGTACATTTCTGCTGAAACCTTCACAAATGAGCTTATCAATTCCATTAAAGATTCGAAGAATGATGAATTTCGCGAAAAATACCGCTCTGTGGACGTTTTAATGGTCGATGATATTCAGTTCATCGCAGGCAAAAAAGTCACAGAGGAAGAGTTTTTCCATACGTTTAACACGCTGTATGATGCAAACAAGCAGATTATTATCACGAGTGACCGCCCGCCGAAGGAAATTAAAACCCTCGAGGAACGGCTTCGTTCCCGCTTTGAATGGGGTATTATCGGCGATTTATATGCACCGGACTATGAGACGCGCTTCGCAATTCTCAGAAAAAAGGCACAGCTTGAAAATATCACCATCGGCGATGAAATTTTAGAGCTGATTGCCGATAAAATTACCTCGAACATTCGCGAGCTTGAAGGCGTTTTCAATCGCGTTATCGCCTATCGCGGCCTTATCAACAGCGAAATTACGATTGATGTCGCACTTGACGCGATGAAGAGCTACCATGCCACCGGCGGCCCGCGTGCCACGGCGGACGAAATTGTGGAAGCTTGCGTAAAATTCTATCATGTGAAAAAAGAAGATATTATGAGTGCAAAGCGCACAAAGCCGATTGCAAGGGCAAGGCAGGTTGCGATGTATTTAATGCGTGAAATACTCGGTCTTTCGAATTTAAAGATTGCCAAGTATTTTGAAAAGCACCATACCACGATTATGTACGGCATTGAAGAAGTAGAAAAAATAATCAGTGAGGACCCGTCTTTCCAAATGGAAATTTCCACACTGAAAAAGGATATCACGGAATAGTTTTCCACACCCCGTTTTGCCTGTTTTATCGGGCGTTTTCGGCTTTTCCACCGTATCCGCATACTCTACTATGATTACTATATTTTAATTATATATATATGCGTTTTCGAGAAAACGAAGGAGGATGTACGCATGATTTTTTCCTGTGAAAAACAAACGCTTTCGGAAGCGGTTTCCGTTGTAATGAAAGCCGCCGGCACAAATCCCGCCCTTCCCGTTTTGGAAGGTATTTTACTCAGTACAGATGCAGATAGTCTGATTTTAACCGGCTCAAATCTTGAAATGGGCATTGAATGCCGCGTGCCGGCCGATATAAAAGAAGACGGTGCCATCGTCTCCGGCGATGTACGCGTTTTCTCGGAAGTCATTCGTAAGCTCCCTTCGGGTGCTGCCGATATTACGGTACAGGAAAATTTTTCCATGACCGTACAAAACGGTAAATCCGTTTATAACATTTTAGGAATGAATCCCGAAGAGTTTCCGGACCTTCCTGTGGTACTGGAAGACTCGGGCATCACACTCCCTGCCGAGGTACTGAAAAAGATGATTCGCCAGACGGTATATGCCGCGGCCCAGAAAAATGAAAGACCGCAGCTGACGGGTGTATATTTTGAAATTGAGCCTACTGTTTTCCATATGGTGGCGCTCGACGGCTTCCGTATGGCCATTCATAACGAGCCGCTTTCAGAAAACCCCGATGAAGAGCCGTACAGCTTCATTGTGCCCGCGAGAACGCTTCTCGAGCTTTCGCGCATTTTGCCCGATGATGATACGCCTGTTCTCATTACCGCAAGCACAAAGCATGTTCTCTTTACATTTAAGAATATTCGCCTCGTTTCGAGACTTTTGTCGGGCGAATATTTCCAGTATAAACAGATTATACCCACAGATTTTAAAATTCAAACCACACTTCCGCTTCGCGATATTTTAACGTGTGTAGAACGTGCGGACCCGATTGTTTCGACAGATGTATACAAAAACCCTGTTGTAATGACGCTTTCGGGCGATACCCTCGCGATTGACTGTGTCACCGCGGTAGGCAAAGCACATGACGTAATTGAAATTCCTGACTGCGGCAGCGAAATTCGCATCGGCTTTAACCAAAGATATTTACACGATGCCCTTTCCGCTTGTGACAGCGAGGCGATTATTATGGAATTTAACGGCAGCCGAAACCCCTGTATTATACGGCCTTCTGAAGGGGATTCGTTCCTCTTTATGGTTTTGCCTGTCCGTATCAGCGAATAAAAGGAGAAAAAAATGCAGGAAGAAACCATCGTCCTTCGCGGCGAGTATATAAAGCTTGATCAGGCCTTAAAATTTGCCCTCGGCATGGGTGGGGGCGAGGCGAAGGAGTATATTGTATCGGGCGCCGTGCTTGTGAACGGAGAAGTGGAAACAAGGCGCGGCAAAAAGCTTCGCGGCGGCGATATTGTGCTTACGGACGAAGTAAAAATCACCATTTTGGAATAGGAAAAAAGCATGTTTGTAAAAAGCCTTTCTCTTCGTGATTTCAGAAATTATACGGAAGCGGAAGTGCAGTTTTCGCCAAAGTGTAACATCATTTACGGCGAAAATGCACACGGCAAAACCAATCTTTTGGAGGCGCTTTGGCTCTTTACGGCCGGTAAAAGCTTTCGCACCGCGCAAGATAGCGACATGATTCGTTTTTCCGCAGAGGAAGCACGGGTTAAAACAGAGTTTTCTGCATTTGGAAGAGAAAATACGGCAGAAATTACGCTTTCGCAAGGCAAACGAAAGCTGTTGCGCCTTGGCGGCGCACCGCTTTCGAAAACGAGTGAAATCCTCGGCCAGTTTCCCGCGGTAATCTTCAGCCCCGATGAGCTTCATATCATCACCGGTGCGCCCGAGGTGCGCCGGCGGTTTATGGACAGCGCAATTTCCGCGGCCCGGCCGCTTTACTATAGCGCGCTTCACACGTATCTAAGAACATGGAAGCAGAAAAACGCGCTTCTTAAAAATATGCCGAAGAAGGAAGACCTTGCCATCTGGAATGAGAGGCTTTCGGAATGCGGCGCGCGCGTTATGCAGTATCGAAATGCATTTTTTGAAGAGCTTTCTCCCCATGCCGCACGCATCCATCGCATGGTGGCAGGGAAGGAGGAAGCACTTTCCGTTTCCTATGCGCCGAGTGTAGCCGTAAAAGAAACAGAAGAGGCGCAAAAAGAATTTTTATATACCCAGCTTATGAAGAAAGCTGACGCGGAGATCGGTGCGGGCCTATCGCTCCTTGGACCGCATCGTGACGAAATCCGCTTTTTGATTGACGGAAAAGACGCCCGTGCCTTTGCTTCCCAAGGGCAAATGCGCACGGCGGCTGTTTCCGTAAAAATCGCACAGGGTGTGCTTCTCGAAGAACAGACGGGCGAAGCACCGCTCGTACTGCTAGACGATATTTTGGGTGAGCTTGACAGCATGCGCCGCGCGCTCCTCCTTCGCAGTCTTTCCAAAAATCAGGTTCTATTAACGTGTACGGAAAAGAATGCAGTAAAAATAGAGGGCGAAGTGCTTTATATCGAAGTGAAGGAGGGTTCTCTTTGTACGTCCATATAGGCGGAGACTATGCCCTGCCTCTTTCAGAAATTGTAGGCATTATGGATATTGAAAATACCAGCACGTCTTTTGTAACGCGTGAATTTTTGCGCAAAAAGGAACAAGAGGGCAAGGTAATTACCACCACCTTAGATCTTCCAAAATCCTTTGTCGTTACAAAAACGAATGTGTATATAACCCCTGTCACGGCGGCCACACTTGAAAAACGGTGTAAGATGTGGGAAAGACGTGCAGGAAGAAAGGAATAAAGCTATGCAGGAACAAATCGAAAAATATGACGGCAGTCAAATTCAAGTTCTGGAAGGACTGGAAGCGGTACGAAAACGTCCCGGTATGTACATCGGCTCGACCTCGTCGATGGGTCTTCACCATCTCGTATATGAGATTGTGGATAACTCGATAGACGAAGCGCTCGCCGGCTTTTGTACCCATATCGAAATTACGATTGAGGCGGATAATTCCATCACCGTAACCGATAACGGCCGCGGTATTCCCGTAAGCATTCAGCCGCAGACGGGTCTTCCGGCTGTAGAAGTTGTTTTCACCGTTTTGCACGCCGGCGGTAAGTTTGGCGGCGGCGGATACAAGGTTTCGGGCGGTCTTCACGGCGTAGGTGCCTCGGTTGTAAACGCGCTTTCCGAAAGCCTTGAGGTAAACGTATATACCGACGGGGAGGAATACCACCAGGCGTATGCGAGAGGCGCGGTGACCGCACCTTTAGAAAAGCTCGGCAAAACAGAAAAGCGCGGCACACGCGTGCATTTTAAGCCGGACCCCGAAATTTTTGAGGACCTTATCTATGACTACGAGGTGCTCCTTCGCCGCATGCGCGAGCAGGCTTTCTTAAACGGCGGCGTGAAAATCACGCTCGAAGATAAGCGCGAAGAAGGGCGCCGCGATGTGCTTCTGTATGAAGGCGGTATTCGCCAGTTTGTAGAGCATCTGAATAAAAATAAAACGCCGCTTCACGAAAACGTCATTTACATCGAAGCCGATGAAGAAGTGAGAAGCGCGCAGATTGCACTGCAGTACACTGATAGCTACGCAGAAACCGTAATAAGCTTTGCAAACGATATTAAAACCACCGAAGGCGGTATGCATGAAACAGGCTTCAGAGCCGGCCTTACCAAGGTTTTAAATGACTATGCAAGAAAAATTAAAGTCTTAAAGGATTCCGATGCAAACCTCTCGGGTGAAGACGTTCGCGAGGGCGTTACGGCCATTATCAGCGTAAAGCTGCAGGAAGCGCAGTTTGAAGGGCAGACGAAAACGAAGCTCGGCAACAGCGAAATGCGAACGCTTGTAGAAAGACTTATTAACGAAAAGCTTGCAACCTTCCTCGAAGAAAACCCGACCGTGGGGCGCGTGATTATCGAAAAGGCACTCGCTTCCTCAAGAGCGAGAGAAGCCGCGCGCCGTGCCCGCGATAATGAAAGAAAGAAATCCGGTCTTGAAAGCCTTTCCCTTCCGGGAAAACTTGCCGACTGCTCCTCCCGCGATAATACATTCACAGAAGTCTACATCGTTGAGGGTGATAGTGCCGGCGGCTCCGCAAAGCAAGGGCGTGACCGTAAATTCCAAGCCATTTTGCCGCTTTGGGGTAAGATGCTGAACGTTGAAAAAAGCCGCATTGATAAAGTAATCGGCAACGATAAGCTCACGCCTGTCATCACCGCCATCGGTGCAGGCATCGGCGATGACTTTAACATTGAAAAGGTGCGCTACGGCAAAATTATTATCATGGCCGATGCTGACGTGGACGGCTCGCACATCCGTACGCTTCTTTTAACCTTCTTCTTCCGCTTTATGCGGCCGCTTATTGATAACGGCAGAATTTATCTCGCCCAGCCGCCGCTTTACAAGGTGTTTAAGGGCAAGAAGGAAAAATACGCATATAATGACGAAGAACTCGCACTGGCGCTTCAGGAAATCGGCTCGGACGCTACCGTGCAGCGCTACAAGGGTCTTGGTGAAATGAACGCCGAGCAGCTTTGGGAAACAACGATGAATCCCGAAACGAGAACGCTTGTAAAGGTAACGCTCGAAGACGCCGTGGCCGCAGACGAAATTTTCACCATCTTGATGGGTGATAAGGTAGAGCCGCGCCGCGATTACATTATCGAACACGCCAGAAGCGTTCGCAATCTCGATATTTAAGGAGGGAATAAAAAATGTTTAATACAGAAAATGAAAAAATTATTCCCGTCGAGATTAGTCGGGAGATGAAAACCGCGTATATTGACTACGCGATGAGTGTTATTATCGGCCGCGCACTTCCTGATGTGCGCGACGGTTTAAAACCCGTACACCGCCGTATTCTTTACACAATGAATGAAGACGGCATCACGGCCGACAAAGCGTATCGTAAGTGCGCCACCACAGTTGGTGACGTGCTCGGTCGCTACCATCCGCATGGTGACGCTTCTGTATACGATGCGCTCGTGCGCCTCGCGCAGGACTTCTCGCTTCGCTATGTCCTCATTGACGGACAGGGTAACTTCGGTTCTGTGGACGGAGACCCCCCTGCTGCATACCGTTATACGGAATCGAGAATGTCGCGCCTTGCCCACGAAATGGTGGCAGACATTGAAAAAGAAACTGTAGACTTTACGCCGAACTTCGACGAACGTCTCAAAGAGCCTGTGGTGCTTCCGTCGCGCTTCCCGAACCTTCTTGTAAACGGTTCTTCGGGTATCGCCGTCGGTATGGCCACAAATATTCCGCCGCATAACCTCGGCGAGGTGATTGACGCGATAAACGCCATGCTGGATGACCCCGAAATTTCCATTGAGGAAATTATGGAATATATCAAGGGGCCTGACTTTCCCACCGCAGGGTTAATCCTTGGCCGAAGCGGCATTCGCAGCATGTATACTACAGGCCGCGGCCACATCATCATGCGCGCAAGAGCGGAAATTGAGGAAAAGAACGGCCGAGAAAGAATTGTCGTTACAGAAATTCCGTATCAGGTCAATAAAGCGCGCCTTATCCAGAAAATTGCAGAGCTTGTAAAGGATAAACGCATTGAAGGCATCTCCGACATTCGCGATGAGAGTGACAGAGAGGGTATGAGCATTGTGATTGAGCTTCGCCGCGAGGCCAATGCGAATGTAGTCCTCAATCAGCTTTACAAAAATACACAAATGCAGGAAACCTTCGGCGCCATTATGCTTGCGATTGTAGACGGGCAGCCGCAAATCCTGAACATTAAAGAAATGCTCTGGCATTACATTGTGTTCCAGGAAGAGGTTATCCGCCGCCGCACCATTTTCGATAAGAAAAAGGCAGAGGCAAGAGCGCACATTTTGGAAGGTCTTCGCGTTGCGCTGGACCATATCGACGAAATTATCCGCATAATCCGCGAAAGCTATAATGACGCAAAAATACGTCTTATGGAAGCCTTTGGTCTTTCTGATGTGCAGGCACAGGCCATTCTCGACATGCGCCTCGCGAGACTGCAGGGACTTGAGCGCGAGAAGATTGAAGCCGAATACAAAGACCTTATGGAAAAAATCGCGTACTACACCGAGGTTCTTGCCAATGAATCGATGGTGCGCGATATCATAAAAGAAGAGCTCGGCGTTATCCGCACGAAGTACGGCGACGAGCGCCGCACCGAAATCACCGCAATGGTTGGCGACATTGAGGATGAGGATATGATTGACGAAGAGGAATGCGTATTTACGCTTACGCACTTCGGCTACATTAAGCGTATCCCCGCCTCCACCTACAGAAGCCAGCGCCGCGGCGGCCGCGGCATTTCGGGCCTTTCTACCCGCGAGGAGGACTTTGTAGAAACGCTCTTCACCGCCTCCACACATGCAAACATTCTGTTCTTTACAAATCGCGGCAGAATGTATCATATTAAGGGGTATCAAATTCCCGAGGCAGGCAGACAGGCGAAGGGTACAGCCATTGTAAACCTTCTGCCGCTCGCGCCCGAGGAAAAGATTGCCACGATGCTCGCCGTACGCCAGTTTGAAGAGGATAGCGCGCTCATTATGGCCACCCGCATGGGTACCATTAAAAAGACGATGCTCTCTGAATTTAACACGGCACGCCGCGGCGGTCTTAACGCCATCGGTCTTAACGAAGGGGACGATTTAATTGCCGTACGCCTTGTAAGCCCCGAGGATAACGTCCTCATCGGCACGCATGATGGTATGGCCATCCGCTTTATGGAAGGCGATGTACGCCCGATGGGCAGAACGGCACACGGCGTACGCGCGATAAAGCTTCGCGAGGGCGACTATGTCATCGGCATGACGTGTGCAAGAGAAGAGTCCGAGCTTTTGGTGGTTACCGAAGGCGGCTACGGCAAGCGCACAACGCTTGATGCGTACAAAATCCAGTCGCGCGGCGGCATTGGTATCCGCACGTATAAGATTACGGAGGCGACGGGCAGCGTCGTCGGCATCAGCACCGTTACGGACGGCGAGGATATCATGATGATTACAAGCGAAGGCGTTATTATCCGCCAGGCCGCTTCGGGCGTATCGAGCATCGGCCGAAACACGCAGGGCGTTCGCCTTATTCGCATGGAGTACGATGTCCGCGTTGTGTCCATTGCCCTGACGGAGCACGAAGAAGACGAAGAGCCTGCCGAGGAGCAGGAAACAGCGGAAGAATAATAAGAAAATGGGGCGAAATATTCGCCCCATTTTTGTCTCTTTGTTAGGGGGTTTTTATGAAAGGCAAGAAACTGGTAACAATCGGCGGCGGCACGGGCATGTCCACGATGCTCCGCGGCCTTAAGAAATACACAGAAAACATCACTGCCGTTGTCGCGGTGACGGATGACGGCGGCGGCAGCGGCCGCCTTCGGGAGGACCTCGGAATCCTTCCTCCCGGTGACATTCGAAACTGTCTTTTAGCCCTTGCGGATGCCGAGCCTTCGATGGAAGCGGTTTTTTCGCACCGCTTTTCAAGAGGCACGCTTTCGGGGCAAAGTGTAGGAAACCTCATTATTGCCGCAATGAACGAAATGTACGGCGATATGGAAAAAGCCATCGGGCGCCTTGGCGAGGTCTTGGCAATTTCCGGCCGCGTTTTGCCGGTTACGACGGAAAACGTCCATCTGGCCGCCACACTTTCCGACGGGGCGGTCATCTGCGGCGAATCGCGAATCGGGTACGCCAGAAGGGCGTATAATTCCCCCATCGAAAAAGTGAGCCTTGTGCCGCACGGCGCCCGCGCGACAGAGGCGGTGCTTTCGGCGATAGACGAGGCCGAGGCCATACTTCTCGGCCCGGGGAGTCTGTATACGAGCGTAATTCCAAACCTTTTGGTGGAAGGGATAAGCGAAGCGCTAAAAAAGGCGCGCGCGCCTAAAATTTACATATGTAACGTGATGGAACAGCCGGGCGAAACGGAAGGGTACACGGCATATAGGCACGTGGAGGCCATTTTGGCGCACGGCGGCACCGTGGAATACGCGGTTGTCAATACCGCGCCGCTTTCTGCGGAAATTATGGAAAAGTATAAGGAAGACGGCGTGGGGCCCGTAGCCTTTGACGAAGCGCGCTTTCGTGAGCGGGGCATCGGTCTTATCAAGGCGCCGCTTTTAGAGGGGGCGGGTACGCTTGCACGCCATAATCCCGACCGCCTTGCCGAATGTCTTTTAAATGCGATTTCCGCAATCGAAAAAGGGATTGCGTTTTAGAATATCTCTTGCCGCGTTATTCGCTTTAAAATATTTTAAAGCGAATAACTTTATATTTAAAGCGAATAACTATTGACTTTTTGGGTATGATGTTATAAAATGTACATACAATAGGAGAGAAAGAGGTGTTACAATGCGGTTCCATGATGAAAAAAAGAGAAGCATTATGCTGTATCTCCTGGAAAAGATTGAACAGGAAGTGGAAAATCCCTCTCAGATTGTGGCGGAGGCGTTTGGTATCAACCGAAACACCGTACATTCTTACATTAACCAGCTTAGCGCCGAAAACAAAATACGAAGAGAAAAACGCGGAAAATATGTATTGGTGGAGGACTCTTTTGTATATAGCTTTTTACGGCGGCGCGAGGAAATAAAGAATGAAACGCAGATATATGAAAAGAGTCTTAAAAAGCATATCGAAGCGTTGCCGCAGAACGTGCAAGAAATATGGGAATATGCGTTTAGCGAGATGGTGAATAACGTCATTGACCATTCCGGTGCCCAAACCCTATTCGTTTGGATAAAGCAAAATTATTTGAAAACTTCCGTTTTTATAGGTGACGACGGTATCGGAATTTTTGAAAAAATTAAAAAGTATTTCGATTTTCCGTCCCTGGACGTTGCCATTTGCGAACTTTTTAAGGGGAAACTCACAACTGACCGTGAAAACCATTCAGGCGAAGGGATTTTCTTCAGTTCAAAGCTCATGGATGAGTTTGCCATTTTCTCCAGCGATAAAATTTTTACGGCAGACAAATTTGCCCCCGGAAATATACAAAACGTTTCGGAAAAGGCTGAAAAAGGGACGCTTGTTTTCATGGCGCTTTCAAACTATACACATAAAAAAAGCAAAGAAGTATTTGATAAATATGCGGATGCAGACGGCGGTTTTTCGAAAACCATCCTGCCGCTTAGAAATATTTTTGATGCTTCTCCCGTTTCCAGATCGCAGGCGAAGAGAGTGCTGACGAGTCTGGATAAATTCGAGGAAATTGTACTGGATTTTGCAGGCGTTCCATGGATGGGGCAAGGCTTTGCACATCAGATTTTTGTACTTTTCAAAAAACAGAAGCCACATATTCGGATTATCCCCATAAATATGAATGAGGATGTAACCAAAATGTATAATCATGTTATAAATACAAAAGAGGACGCAGAGTAAGCGAACCCCCGAAAAAGTTCGGGGGTTTTCTATTGCTTTTTTTGTGCAGGTATGGTAAAATAAAAAATGGAAAGTTGTTTCCGCATGAGAAAAGAAGAAAAACAAAACGCGATTTCAGTAAAAGGAAAGGCAAAAGTATGCGAAAAAGAATATTTTGTATGCTTCTGGCAGTGCTTTTTATACTGCCTGCAGGCTGTAAAAACAAAGGAAATACGGGCGGTGAGGATGTTTCCTATAAAATCGCCGTGGTGACGGGAAGCGAAAAAATGGGCGAGGCGATTTATGCCGCCCGAAAGCTTTCGGAAAATGCAGAAATCATAACGCGCACGTATTCGGACAGTTTGTCGAGCGAGGAAACGGTTTCTATTTGTACGAAGCTTTCGGAAGACCCGCTTGTGCGTGCGATTGTGTTCGTCCGCGCCATCTCGGGGATTGACGAGGCGGCCAAAAAGGTAAAAGAAGCAAGACCCGATATTTTGTTTATCGCAGGCGCCAAAACGGAGGATGCCGGCTTTGTAGCGCAAACGGCCGATATTGTTTTAACGGAAAATACGGTCGAAATGGGCCGTGAAATCGTAAACGAAGCGTACCGCATGGGCGCGAAGAAATTTATCCATTATACCTTTGCGCGCCATCTACTCCGCGAGCCTGTGCTTCGCCGCCGCGAGGTAATGGTGCAAAGATGCGAAGAACTCGGCATAAGCTTTATGGATATCACAACGCCTGACCCGCAGAACGCGGAAGGGGGCGTAGAAGAAGCGAAAACGTTTATCCGCGAGGATGTTCCGGAGCAGGTGGGAAACTACGGGGCAAACACCGCTTTTTATGCGACGGATTGCACCATCGCCGCAGAGCTTATTAAGACCGTTATGGAATGTGGGGCACTTTATCCCCAGCCGTGCTGTCCTTCGCCGTTCCACGGCTTTACGGAGGCACTCGGGGTTTCTGCCGGTGCCTATGATGAACCCGAGCGCGTTCTTTCCGAGGTGGCACAGGGCATCACTCCGTACGGCAACACCGGCCACATGGCCACATGGCCCGTATCGGCTGAAATTTTAATGGTGGAAGTAGGCGTTTCCTACGCCAGAGCGTATGCCGAAGGCGAAATCGGCAAAGAACTCGAAAAAGAAAAGCTTCTTTCGATTTTTGCCGAAAAATCGGGCGGTCGCGCCACGCTTGCAGAGATGGCGCACGCGAAAAACTGCTTCCTCTTCCTGTGCGAGCCGTATATGCTCTAAAAAAGCCTCCCTGTATAAAAGGGGAGCCTTTTGGATAAGGCTGTAAGGAGAACAGAATGATTATAAAAAAAGAAAAAAACGGCGTGCCTTTTTATGCGCCGTTTTCAGAATTTTCGTTTTGTGCCGCCGCGATTACCACACGCGCGGGCGGCGTATCGCGTGAGCACCTCGCCTCTTTAAATCTCGGCACACGCTGCGGCGATAGCGAGGAAAACGTACGCGAAAATTTAAAAAGAGTAGCGGAGGCGGTAGGATTTTCCCCCGAAAAAACCGTACTCACAAACCAAAAGCACACGGAAACTGTGCGCCGCGTATATGAAAAAGACGGCGGCACAGGCATACGGTCTCCCCGCTTTTCAGAGGGGGTAGACGCCCTTATTACAGACGAAATCGGCCTTCCTCTTCTTGCGTATTTTGCCGACTGCGTGCCCGTTTTATTTTGTGATACGGGGACGCACGCCGTAGGCGTTTGCCATAGCGGCTGGCGCGGCACCGTCGCGAAAATTGCGGGAAATGTCGTGCAAAAAATGCGGGAGGAATTCGGCACAAAACCCGAAAATGTATGCGCCGTAATCGGCCCGCACATCGGGAAATGCTGTTTTGAGGTTGACGAGCCGGTATATCGCGAATTTTTGGCGGCGTTCCCAAGCGACGGCGGCTTTTCCGCGCGCCGGGGCGAGAAATATCATATTGACCTTGCGGCCGCCATTTATAAAACGCTTCAGAATGCGGGTGTGGGGCAGATTGAAAGCATGGAAAACTGCACCGCATGCGAGAGCGAGACGTTCTTCTCGCACCGCAAAACAGGCGGACGGCGCGGCTGCTTTGGTGCCGTCATCGTCAGAAAGGAATAGGAAAGCGGAATGCGAAAAATTCTTTGTATCGTTTTAGTGCTTGCCCTTTGCGGCTGCCACGGCACATCTTCTCCTGCAGATGGCGGCGAGAAGCTCACAGGCGATTTTACGCTGGCCATGCGAACGCCCGAAAGCCTTGACCCCCTCCGCGCCACGGAGGAGACGGCGGCGCTCGTGTTTGACCTTGTATATGATAGCCTCGTGTATGTAGACCGCGAGATGCGCCCCGTACCCTACCTTGCGGAAAGCTGCACGATTTCTGAGGACGGGATGACAATTTCCTTCGCCCTGCATGACGGAATTCTCTGGCACGACGGCGCGGCCTTTACCGCGGCGGACGTGGAGCACACCATCGGGCGCATTCGGTCACTTGGGGAAGACTCGATGTACTATGACCGCATTTCCTATATCGAAGCGGTCACCGTTTCCGATTTATTGCACTTTTCGGTGAAGCTTACAAAGCCGCATGTTACGGTTTTAAATCTGCTTGATTTTCCCATCGTGCCCTGCCACCGAGGGGATTTGGATACCACTATGGTCGGCACGGGGCAATATAAGCTGGAAGCGTATACCCCGAATAAAAATATGACGCTACTAAAAAACGAAGGCTGGGCCCTTTCCGATCCGCCTGCGATGGAGCGCATTTACGTAAAAATGGTACAGCGTGCAGAGGATGCGACAAGCCTTGTAAAAATCGGCGAGGTGACGGCGGTAGCGGCCAATATGCGCACAATCGGCGGCCTCGGCATTGGCGAAAATATGAAAATTACGCACTATCCCACGCTCGAATACGAATTTGTAGGCTTTAATATGGAGAACCGCCACCTTGTATCCGACAAGGTGCGCCACGCCATCTCACTCGCTCTCGACCGCGCCAAAATCATTGAGGACGTATTCCTCGGCTACGGCAGCGCCGCCACGGTGCCCGTGCCGCCTACGTCGTACCTGTACGTCGGGGAAGCCGATAAAACGGCGAGAAATATAGAGGAAGCACGTGCCAATCTTTTTGCGGAAGGGTACGTGATTGAAGAGGGCAAGGCGCGCAAAATGCTTGCGGAGGCGGAAGAAATTACGCTTTCCCTGTCGCTTCTCGTAAACGAAGAAAATGAGGAGCGCAAAAAGGCGGCGGAATGTATACGGCGGGACCTTTCTGAAATCGGCATTTCGATAGACATTGTAACGCTTCCGTTTTCCGAGTACCTTACAAGGCTTTCGGAAGGTGCGTTTGATATGTACGTGGGCGGTTGCCGCTTTTCGGCCGACCTTGATTTTTCCTTCCTCCTCGGCGCCGCGGCGCCGATCCAAAACGGATATTCCTCGGAGGAACTGGACGCCGCAATGCGCCTGATAGACCCCCAAAAGACGGATGAAACCATCCGTGCGGCGTACATCGCGTTTCAGGAGGTTTTCCTTCGCGATATGCCCATTACAGGTCTTTGCTTTTTAGACGGGGCACTGGTACACTCTGCCTCGCTTTGCGGCATCGAAAATCCTGCCGCCTCGAAATTATACAGAAATATAGGCAAATGGTATCTTGCATAGAAAGGAACAAAAGAAATGAAAAACGTATTTGTGCCGGCAGACATTCTTCTGCCGAAAACAGAAGATTGGGAGAAGTGGAGCGTGGTCGCGTGCGACCAGTACACTTCTGAGCCCGAGTACTGGGAAGAGGTAGAAAAATTTGTAGGCGATGCTCCTTCCACCTTGCGCCTGACGCTTCCTGAAATCTATCTCGAAAGTGAAGAAGCAGGGGCGCGCATCGAAAAAATCGGGGAAGCGATGGCGGCGTACGAGAGCGAAATGACGCTCCTTCCCCATAGCTTTATCTATGTAGAGAGAACCATTGGCGAGGGGAAATGCCGCCGCGGCATTGTGGGCGCGGTGGACCTTGCATGTTATAACTACGAAAAGGGCGCAAAATCCCCCATCCGCGCTACGGAAGGCACGGTAATCGAAAGAATTCCGCCGCGCCTTCGCGTACGAGAAGGCGCTACGATGGAGCTGCCGCACGTTATGATTTTAATTGACGACCGTGCGAAAACTGTGATTGAGCCTCTTTCTGAGAAAAAGGGCGAAGTGCTGTATGACTTTGACCTTATGATGGGCGGCGGGCATATAAAAGGCTACCGCGTGCCTGACGCGGAGGCCGAAAGAATTCGGGAAGCCATCGCAAAGCTTGGGGAAGACTTCTGCGCGCGCACGGGCGAGGAAGACCCGTTCGTTCTTGCGATGGGTGACGGAAACCACTCCCTCGCCACCGCAAAGGCATACTACGAAAACTTGAAAAAGACGCTCTCGCCCGAGGAAGCGGCGGTGCATCCTGCAAGATACGCGCTTGCGGAAATCGTAAATCTTTACGATGATTCCCTCGTATTCGAGCCGATTCACCGCGTGGTGTTCGGCGTAGACCCCGAGAAGCTTCTTGCAGATTTTGCCGCATTTTGCAAAGAAAACGAAGGCGAGAATGCGCCCGAGGAAATTCCCTATTACTACGAGGGTGGCGAAGGCGTTTTGAAAATTGAAAAACCCGTATCTCCGCTCGCCGTCGGCACGCTGCAGCGTTTTCTCGATGAAAAGGGCATTAAAACCGACTATATTCATGGCGACGAAGTCACCAAAAGACTTGGGCGCGAAAAAGGGAACATGGGCTTCCTTCTGCCGCCGATGGAGAAAACAGCGCTTTTTGACACAGTAGAGAAAGACGGCGTTTTGCCGCGCAAAACCTTCTCGATGGGTGAAGCGAACGAAAAACGCTTCTATCTGGAAGCCAGGAAAATTGTAAAGGACTAAACATATGTCATTTGCATCGGATATTAAAACAGAGCTGCTCGAAGCCGAGTTCGGGAAGCCGTGCTGCATACGGGCCGAGCTTTGCGCCCTCGTATGCTTTTCAGGCGCGGTGCTTCCGCCCTACCGCGTTCGCATTTCTACGGAAAACGCGGCCGTGGCGCGGCGGGGATATTCCCTCATAAAAGAATATACGGGCATTTCGGGTGAGATTGTCACGCGGAAGGTGCGCGGCAAAAGCATGTATACCATTGAAATCGAAAAGGAGGAGGACGGCCTTCACCTTTTATCGGAGCTTGGTCTTCTTTCGAGAAACGGCATTTCATTTCGCGCAAGCGAGACGGAGGAGGCATGCTGCCGAAGAGCCTTTCTTCGCGGCGCGTTCCTTGGCGGCGGCACCGTGGCAAACCCCGAAAAGGAATACCATATGGAAATCACAACGCCAAGGAAAGGCCTTTCGGAAGACGTGGTTTCGATGTTTTCGTCCTTTGGCCTTGCGGCCCGCACGTGCCTTCGAAAGACAAATTACGTGGTCTATTTTAAAAGCAGCGAGGAAATCGGCGATGCGTTAAATATTATCGGCGCGCCGATGGCGTATATGGAATTTACATCCGTTCGTATTTTGAAGGAGCGGCGAAACCATATAAACCGCCGTGTGAATTGCGATTCGGCAAACCTCGACAAAACGATAGACGCAGGGCAGGCGCAGCTTGCGGCCATCCGCCGCCTTTCCGAGTGCGGAAGGCTCGCGTCACTCCCCGATTCTCTTCGCGAGGCCGCCGAGGCACGCCTCGCAAATCCCGAGGCTACGCTTTCCGAGCTTGCCGCGCTTTTAAAAATCAGCAAATCGGGCGCGGCCCATCGCATGCGAAAGCTACTTGAAATTTCCAAAACGCTTTAAGAATACTTGTCTCCCCCCTCGCATATGGTAAAAGGGGGGTGAAAGTATGCGAAAAAGAAAACCTGCGCCGAAACCCAAAAAACAAGAACAGGCAAAAAAACCGCGCCGCAAGGGATTTTGGCTTCGCGCGGGGCTTGCGGCCCTCCTGTTTTTTGGCGCCGTTTACATACGCGACAATGTGGAGGGGGCACAAGAATATCTGGAAAGGTGCCTTACAGAGTCTGTCAATATAGAAAAATTTCTGGAATATAAAGGACTGTAACCTTGCGTTACAGTCCTTTTTCTTCTAAAATAGATTTTACTTTTTCTTCATAGAGAGCGGCAAGCTCCGCGGCGTATTCTTCGCTTGCGGCGTGGGCTACAATGCGGCAGGCCGCCCGCTCGCCGTCAGGAATAATAAAGACCCAGCCGTTTTCCTC
Source organism: Clostridia bacterium (assembly GCA_045578225.1). Lineage (GTDB taxonomy): Bacteria > Bacillota > Clostridia > UMGS1883 > UMGS1540 > SIG447. The sequence continues at coordinate 22,449 of JAZNJV010000022.1, forward strand.
GCGAATGCGGGCGCCGCCCTCGTCACCGCCTACGGAAATGGGCGAGAAAGCACGCATAATGCGGCCCTTTTGGTTTTGGGCACAGGCAACGGTGCGCCGCCGCGTGGAAAAGGGAGGCACCATGTCGCCTATCGCGGCAAGCGGTCTATTTTCGCGCGCCAGAAAATCGAGAAGGAGAATCGAGGCCCCCACCGCATCAAACGAGAGTACGTGTTGCACTTCGCTCGAAAAGTCGCCGCGCGCTGAAAGCGCCGCGGAAAGAGAAGCGGGAGAGTCCTCCGTTCTCGATACGTGTGCGCCGAGCGCGCGCGCCATCTCCTCGAAAACGGAAGAGGCCGAGGCGCGAACAAAAATATGCGCGTTTTCAAATCGGCGCATCACCAAAAGGGCAAAAACGGCATCGCGCATATCGGAGGAGAGCATGCGCCCGCGCCCGTCAAAAAGGGTGAAAGATTCCGAAAGCGCATCGAAAATCGCGCCAAATGCAAAGCCTTCGCGCGCCGTTTTCTGCATGAAGGCCGTACGCGCTTCGCCCGCGCGCGGCGCTTCTTCAAAAACGACAGAAAAGCCTTTTCGGCGCGCCGCTTCCTCTAAAATGGGCCGCGTAAGCGGCGGCGCGGAGACGAGAATGCGAAGTCCTTTTAAAGAAACCGTATCTTTTAAAATGTGATGGAGATAGACGCTCGTAAAATCTTCTATTTTTTGCGGCTTTTTCATGTTGTCAGGGGTTGTGGGTGCAAAATCCTCCCGCAGATAGAGCGTGTGCAGGCGCCGCGCCTCGCTTTCCGAAAGGGCGATGCCGCACTTGCCCATACACACCAAAACGCCCTCTCCGCCCTCTGTCGCAACGTGTATCGCGCCGGAAAGCGCGTACGTCTCGGTACTAAAGCGTGCCGCGGGGAGAGAAAGGGTCCCGAAATCAAACACCTCGCATCCCACCGATAAAAGTCCCGCCAAAACGCCCTCGCGCAGCATGTGCGCCGCAGGCGTGCCGTCCGAGGAAAGGCCGCAGCGCCCCCCAAGAAGTGTTCCAAAAGCGCCGCCCGCGCGCGCCGATGCAGCGGGCGTAAGGTCTGTGCCGATGTGGCCTACAAGACCTCGCTCCGTAAATAAATCGGGCAGCGCCGCATGCCCCCAAACGAGGCTCTCCGATACAATTTCGCCTTCGCCGACGGCTTTCCCCGGCCATACGCGCACCCCGGGGCGCACCACAGCGCCGCTTCCTATGCGGCTTCCTTCCCCGATAACCGACTGCTCATAAAGACTTGCCCCTTCCCCCACATGGGCGTGTGCGCATACAATACTGCCGCGAATTTGCGCGTTTCTCGATATGGAAACGCCGCCAAATAAAATGCTTCGTTTGACGGAAGCCCCCTCCTCAATCACGCATCCGTCGCCAACAGAGGTGAAGGCCTCAATATGCGCGCCGCTTTTTACGTGCGCGTTTTTCCCAAGGAACACGGGCGGCGAAATGTGCGCGCCGCGCTCGAGCTTCGCTCCTTCCTCGGCATAGACCCCTTTTTCAAGGCGGCAGCCTTCGATAGGAATATTCGTTTTGCCCGCGAGAATGTCATACTGGGCATGGCGATACGCATCAAGGTCCCCAATGTCGCACCAAAAGCCGTCCGCGGTGTAGCCGTAAAGCGCGCGCCCTGTCTCGAGTAGCCGCGGAAAAAGGTCCTTTGAAAAATCAAGCGGCAGCTTGTCGGAGAGCGAGAGAACGGAAGGGTTTAAAAGGTAAATGCCTGTATTTACCGTGTCACTTAAAACGCGCCCCCACGAAGGCTTTTCGAGAAAACGGGTGATACGCCCCTCATCATCCGTTACCACAACGCCGTACTCGAGCGGAATGTCCATGCGATGAAGAAGAAGGCTCGCCTCCGCGCCGCGTGCGCGGTGGAAGGCGAGGAAGGCGGAAAGGTCCACATCCGTTATCGCATCGCCGCATAAAACGAGGAAGTCCCCGTCAATAAAATCCCCTGTATTTTTCACGCTGCCTGCCGTGCCGAGCGGCGTATCCTCGAGAAAATACGTAATGCGAACGCCGAAAGAGGTGCCGTCGCCAAAATACGAGCGGATGGCCTCGGGCATATAGCCGAGCGTGATGCCGATGTCATAAAAGCCGTGCTTTTTTAAAAGCCGGATGGCGTATTCGAGCACAGGGCGGCCGAGGATGGGCGCCATCGGCTTTGGAAGGGATGCGGTGAGAGGACGAAGGCGCGTGCCCTCGCCGCCTGCGAGGATGATTGCTTTCATGTGCGTATTTCTCCTTAAAAAATATTGTATAGGGAAAGCGCCTCGCGCTTTGGGATGTGGGAAATGAGAGAGCGAAGGGTTTCGAGGGAGGCGAGGAGCTCCGGCCCTTCGTGCGTTGCGGCATAGCCTTTCGCCTCGGCGGCTTCGAGCATAATGTCATCGAGAAGAGAGTGGTCTGTAAAAAGCGCAAGGCGCGGCGACACCTTCTCCCAAGAACCTGAAAAGTGCTTCATTTTTGTATTCACCTCGGAAAAATCCTCGGCATGGGCGGAGGAAATCAGCCCGTCAATTTCAGAAATCAACGCATCGCTTTGGCGCGTAAGATACGAAGAGTACGCAACGAGGCTTCCTAAAATCGCGAGAAGAAGCAGAAGAGAAAAGAAAACCGTACGCATATAAAAATTCTCCTTACGGTTGTTTTTTTTGTACAGAGAGGCCGCTGTCTTTTTGGTACGTTGCCAAAAAGACGTCCGACGGGCGCGTCCTTCCCAGCATTTTCGAAAGGGCCGCGCGGGATACGCCGCTCTTTTTGAGGTTTTCGTCGATAATGCGCCCGTCACTTATGAGGGTATAGGGGATTTGCGTGTTTTTCGGGAAGGCGCTGATGCTGCCGTCTGTTTCGAGGATGGCAATTTCCACCTCGTCCACACTCCCGATGTCCTTTTTTCGAAGCTCGTCCTCTATATCATCAATATTCACACGAAGGCGGCGCATCTCGCTCTCATCCAAAACGCCACCGCGAATTAAAATGGCGGGGCGGCCCAGGAGAAAGGCGCGCGCACGCTTACTTTTAAGGCTTAAATAGGAGAGAAGCACCTCCAAAATCACAAGCGCCGCAATCGGCACAAGACCCGCGAGGAGCGGAATGCCCGTCTCCTGCATGGGGACGGCGGCAAGGTCCGAAAGCATCAGCGTTACCACAAGCTCAAACGGCTGCAGCTCTCCGATTTGCCGTTTGCCCATAATCCGCATGGCTAAAATCACGGCGAAATATAAAATAACAGTCCTTGCAAAGGATATAATCATGCGCGTGCTCCTTTAGAAGAAATTTCTTGCTTTCCGCACCCTTTTTGTGTATACTGAAAAGAGGAAGTTTTTCATAGTATGTGCGAAAAACGGAGAAATATGCCTTATAAAATTTTTAGAAAGGAAGGGAGTGCGGTGCTTCGGTTAGAAGACGGCCTTGAGAAAATCTCGGGCATCGGCCCAAAGAAAAAAGAACAGCTTGCTTCTATCGGCCTTTTCACGGTGCGCGATGCGCTTTTCCACGCGCCGATTCGGTATGAAGACAGGCGCGCGCGCAAAGAAATTGCCGCGCTTTCTGACGGGGAACGCACAGCGTGCCATGTGGTCGCGCGCGGCCGCGCCGCATTGCGGCGGGAAGGCGGCAAAACGCTTTACTTCCAAACGTTTTGTGACGGCACGGGCGAAATTACCGCCGTATGGCAAAATTCGCCGCATATTCTGCGCACGTTTTGCCACGGGGAAAGCTACGTTCTCTACGGGCGCGCCTTTGTGCGCGGGCGAGCGAAGCGCATGTTCTCGCCGCTTTTTGCCAAAAGCGAGGAGGCGGAGAAAAAAATCGGCGGCATTGTGCCGATTTACCCCACGGGCGCGGATGTTTCCCAAACGCTTCTTCGTACAGTCATCGGCGCTTCTCTTTCCGCGGCCGATGCCCTTCCCGATATTTTGCCGAGCGCAGTTCTTCGAAAGGCGCGCGTTTTGCCGCTTTCGGAAGCGATTCGAAAGCTCCATGCGCCGTTTACCATGGCCGAGGCCGAGGAAGCGCGCACGCGCCTTAAATTTGAAGAATTATTTTTACTTTTTACGGGGATGCATAGAGAGAGGGAGAACCTTTCAAAACGCGAAGGCCGAAAGCTTTCGGCGGACCTTGCGCCCTTTTTCGCCGCCCTTCCGTTTACGCTGACCTTGGGGCAGCAAAATGCCATAGAGGATATACGGCGCGACATGGCTTCCGGCCGCGTTATGAACCGCCTTATCGAGGGCGATGTGGGCAGCGGCAAAACGGCCGTGGCCGCCGCGGCTTTATATATCGCCTTTAAAGAAGGGGGACAAGGCATTTTAATGGCGCCCACCGAAATTTTGGCGCGCCAGCATGCCGCCTCGCTCCGCACGCTTTTGCCCGATGTGCCCGTTGTGCTTTTAACGGGGCGCCTTACGGCAAAAGAAAAACGCGCCGCGCTTTCTACAATCGAAAGCGGCAAGGCATGCGCGATTGTAGCGACGCAGGCCGTGTTAAATCCTGATCTTGCACTTGCAAACATTTCACTTGTCATTGTGGACGAGCAGCACCGCTTCGGCGTTCGCCAGCGCGGCTTTTTGTCGAACCTCGCATCCTCGCCGCACGTGCTTGTTATGAGCGCCACCCCCATTCCGAGAACGCTTTCGCTCACATTCTACGGGGATTTGGATATTTCCATTCTTCCTGCACGCCCGGAGGGGCGCGAGAAGGTGGATACCTTTGTAGTGCCCCCGTCTTACCGCGAGCGGCTGTACGCGTTTATTAAAAAAGAACTTGTAAAGGGCAACCGCGCGTACATCATCTGCCCCCGTGCCGAGGAAGGCGACGGCGAGATTTCCGACGCCGAGAGCTACGCGGCGTCTCTCTCTCCCTATTTTGAAAAGGACGAGGTTTTGTGCCTTCACGGCAAAATGAAAAATAAAGACGAAATTATGGAAAAATTTGCGGCGGGGCCGCCGTCCGTTCTCGTGGCCACCACGGTGGTAGAGGTAGGGGTAGACGTGGGAACGGCCACGGTCATCGTGATTGAAAACGCCGAGCGCTTCGGCCTTTCGCAGCTCCACGAGCTGCGCGGGAGCGTGGGGCGCGGCACGGAAAAATCGTACTGCGTGCTCGTTTCGGAGGCGGAAAATGAAGTATCCCGCCAAAGACTGGCCATTATGAAAAATGAAAATGACGGCTTTCGCATTGCCGAGGAAGACCTTCGTCTTCGCGGCGCAGGCGAATTTTTCGGCACGCGGCAGCATGGAAATTTGCAGCTACTCTACGCGGATTTATGGGAGGACAGCCGCCTTTTCCCCGTAGCCTCGGCCGCGGCCGCCGCACTTTTAAAAGAGGACGGAAATCTTTCAAAGCACCCCGAAATTCAAAAAGCGGTAGAAGCCTTATATCAGCGGTTTGCCATGAACTAGAAAGGAAGAGCCATGCGAGAAAAAACGTATAAAAAAATATTCGGGCGAAGCCTTATTGTAGCCGTTTGTATCCTTCTGCAGCTTTTGTGCCTCGTTTTGCTCATTCAAAGCGGCATACGGCGCTATGCCTTTTTGGCGCCGATGCTCGGCATTATAAGCGCCATGGCCGCGCTCTACATCATAAACCGCACCGATACGGCAGGCTATAAGCTTATTTGGACGGTGCTCATCCTCATTTTCCCGATTTTCGGCGGGCTGTTTTATGTGATGTATCGCCTCCAGGCTTCAAACGAACGGCTTCTGCGCCCGTCGAAGAAAACGAAAAGTGCGTACCTTCTGCCGGGCGATGCCCTTTCCGAGGCGGCCAGAGAGATGCCGCGGATGGAAACGTCCATGGCGTCGCTTCAAAATTTTTCGGGGTACCCTGTATACGACCGCACAAAGACCACGTATTTCCCGAGCGGCGAGGAAAAATTTACCGCGCTTTTAGATGACCTTCGTGCCGCACAAAACTATATTTTTCTCGAATATTTCATAATAAAGCGCGGAAAAATGTGGCAAAGCATTTTGGACACTTTGTATGCGCGCGCGGCGCGCGGCGTCGAGGTGCGCCTTATGTTTGACGATATGGGGTCTTTAAACCTTCTTTCCCAAAAAGAAAAAGCGGAGATGGGTGCACGCGGCATAAAGTGCGTAGTGTTTAACCCCTTCCGCCCGTTTTTATCGGTGGTACAAAATAACCGCGACCATAGAAAAATCGCGGTAATTGACGGCAAGGTCGCCTACACGGGCGGCGTAAACATTGCCGACGAATATATAAATCTTATAAACCGTTTCGGCACTTGGCGCGATGCCGCCCTTCGCATGGAAGGCGCCGCCGCGTGGAGTATGACGGTGATGTTCCTCGAAATGTGGGGCACGGCCACAAAAAGCGAAGAGGATATTTCGCGGTATTATCCGTATAAAAAGACGCCCCTCACCGTGCCTTCCGACGGGTACGTCCAGCCGTATGCCGACAGTCCTTTAGATGCCGACCACGTGGGCGAGCGTGCGTATATGCAAATGATTACGGGCGCGAGACGGTATTTGTATATCAGCACGCCGTACCTTATTTTGGATGATCACATGCTCGCCGCCCTTCGCACCGCCGTGCAAAGCGGGGTGGACGTGCGGATTCTCACGCCCGAGCGGTGGGATAAGCGGCTTGTGCATCTTACCACGCGCTCGTATTACAATGCGCTTTTATCCTACGGCGTGAAAATTTACGAATACACGGGCGGCTTCAACCACGCCAAAACCTTCGTGTCGGACGATGTGGTGGCGGCGGTCGGCACCGTAAACCTCGACTACAGAAGTCTCTATCTTCATTTTGAATGCGGCGTAAAGCTGTACGGCACCGAGTCCGTCATGGCCGTGCGGCAGGATTTTCTCCACACGATATCGAAAAGCCGCGAAATTACGGAAAAGGATATAAAGCGGGGCGCTATTACGAAAATTGCGCAGAGCATTTTGCGCCTTTTTGCACCGCTTATGTAAAGGGAGAAGAAAATGGGAAAAGAAAAAAAGGCCGCATTTTATGCGGCGCTCGCGGTGTTTTGCCTTGGAATGCTGCTGGCCCTTTCAGGCGGCTTTCTCCTAAAGGCAAATCCGTATAATTCGTATGCGCTCGAGGCGGCGCGCTGGCTCGAAGGGCATTTAGACCTTGCCGAAAACTACGCCCACCTTGAAATTGCGACGTATGGCGGCAGATTTTTCGTAAGCTTCCCGCCGTTTCCGGCGCTCGTTTTATTGCCGCTCGTACCGTTTTTCGGGGCAAACACGCCTGACGCACTTCTTTCCGTTTTGTTTGCGGCGGCAGGGGCGTATGCCGCGGTGCGCATAGCGTCTTCTTATGGAAAATCTCCGGAAGAAGCCTTTTTCTGGGGCATTTTTGTAACAGCAGGCGGCAATCTTTTGTCGCTTTTGTGTACGGGTTGGGTATGGTTCATTGCACAGACGATGGCGTTTTCCCTTCTCCTCTTCGCGCTGTATGCCGCAAGAAAAGGAAAAACGGCCGCGTCGCTCTTTTTTGCGGCGTGCGCCTTCGGGTGCCGCCCGTTTTCCGTACTCGCAGTGCCCGTTTTATTCTATCTTCTCCATACAAGCGGGCAGCGCGTTTCCAAGAAAACGCTTCTTCGCTTTTTGCCTGCGGCCGCACTTATTCTTTTTTATGCCGCTTTAAATTTTCTGCGGTTTGGAAATCCCTTTGAGTTTGGGCACACGTATCTCCCCGAATTTCAGGCCGAGCCGCAATTTGGCCTTTCATATGTATTTGAAAACGCCAAAACGCTTTTCCGCCTTCCCCAAATTTCGGAAGGGCGCATTGTGTTTCCCGAATTTAACGGGTTTGCGTTCTTTCTCGCTTCGCCCCTTTTTCTGTCATACGCGCGCGCCTTTTGTATGCAAAAAAAGAAGGGCAAGGATTACATGATCCTCACCCTCCTTCTTCTCTGGCTCGTTCTTTTCTGCGCGCATCGCACGATGGGCGGCTGGCACTTCGGCCACCGCTACACGGCAGATCTTCTGCCCCTTGCCTTCCTCGGCACCATGGAGCTGGGCGCCCGCGCCCGCGGCGCGACCGTGATTTTGTGTATAGTAGGTATGGCACTGCACATGTACGGATGTATCACACAGTATATGTGACACCCCGAAAAAAGACTTTGGCAAGAAATGCGGCCTTTTTAGGCTGCGCCTTCTGGAAATAACAAAGGGACACTCTAAAAGAGTGTCCCTACATGTTTGCCTTTGTCTTATTTCCCGATAGAGAGTACCTTAAACTGCAGTTTCGCGCCCGACGGCACCAAAGCCTCCACCGTGTCGCCCACGTGTGCGCCGAGAAGCGCACGCCCTACGGGCGATTCGTCAGAAATGCGGTCACGCGAGGGGTCGGCCTCTGTCGAGCCTACGATGGTGTATTCCACCTCTTCGTCAAACTCCACATCCAGAACACGTACCTTTGTGCCTACATTTACTACGGTTGTATCAATATTGTCTTCATCAATCAGCTTAATGTTCTTCAGTTTCTCTTCAAGCTCCACAATGCGGTTTTCCACCTGTGCCTGCTCGTTTTTCGCTTCGTCGTATTCGCTGTTTTCCGAAAGGTCACCATACGCGCGAGCTTGCTTAATTTTTTCCGCAACCTCGTGGCGACGCACCGTTTTAAGGTTTTCGAGTTCTTCTTCGAGCTGACGAAGACCGTCCGCCGTCAGAATCGTAACTTTAGCCATGAAAAATTCCACTCCTACTTTGTTATATTCCGGAAGTTCATTACTTAATTATAGCACATGCATATTGGGTTGTCAAGAGGTTTTATTGCTTTTATACGAAAAATTTTTGCAAAACCCGACATTATTTTATTATTTTTTACAAAAAACGTCAGCATCCTCGTAGGAAAAGCCGAAAAAGGGCAAGAGCGCCGCGAGCGTCTTTAAGGAAGTACCCACGTGTGCGGTCACTTTTCGAAGGGCAGGCGGCGGTAAAACGGTGAGGACGCCCTCGGGGGCGCTAAGGTCCAGCCCCTCGCCGCCCAAAGCGCCCGGCAGATGCACCGAAAGGCCGTTTTCGGTTGGATGCGGCGCGGAAACAATCGGCACCACCATGCCCGTCTCCGCTTCAATCGCGTCGGCAAGCGGCGAAAGGGAGGCGTCTCCCAAAAGCTCCAAAAACTGTACGCGCCGCGCCGCGCGAAGTACCGTTTCGAGAAGAACCCCCTCGCCGGGCGCAAGAGAAAGCTGTGTGACGTCGCTCGGCAAAAGCCGATCCCAAACGGCGTGCACCAGTTTTCGTACGTCGCTCTTTGGTACGGGCAGAGAAAACCGCTCGGCAAAAAAAGCATCTAGCGTATAGGCACCGGCAAGGTGCGGATAAAGGCGGCGGCGAAGGCGAAGCCTTGGAAAAGGGCCGCGCCGCACGCGGTAGTGTACATATAACGCTTCGCCCGAGCCGACGGGCTCTGCTTTCACAAAGTCCTCTGTATCGGGGATAAAAATAGCCAGCCTCATGTTGTCGCCTCCCTACCGATGGCGCGTGCATGGAGGCTTTGTGTGAAATTTTTTACACGCGGACCGCGCGCGAGACCCAAGGGCCGCCGCCTTTCGGATTTTTCGTTTTCGGCAAAGAATTTCGAAAAAGGTTTCCACCTCGGAAAGGCAAACCCAAATTCGCCCCTTCACGGCACTAAAAGACGCATACCGACGGAGAGCGGCGCGTGTTCATCCAGGCGATTTACCGCGGCGATTTTAGAGGCCGAGACGCCGTACTTTTTGCCGAGAGACCAAAGCGTATCCCCCGGCGCCGTGAAGGCAATTACGATAGAGGGGCGCTTTTCCGCCTCCGCGTCCGCCATGCGTACCTCGGAAACGGTTTCCACGGTTTCCTCTTCGATGAGAGAAAGGTCTACAGAAAGATTTATGCGCACATCCACGCTCCCCGAATCGGGCAGGGTGAAGCCGGCGTCGAGAAGCCGCACCCGCGCCGAAATTTCCGCACCGCGCGCCGCATCCGTATCTAAAGAGAGGGAGAAGGGCACGCGCTCTTTATAGACATAGGCGGAAGCTTCCCCGTCCGAAAGATATAAAAGGCGAACGGCAATTTCCCCTTCCACTTCTGCCTTTTGGCCGTCGAGAGAGACGGAAGTGACTATCGGCGCGGCAAAAAGCGCGCAAACGGTAAAAATGGGCGGATATTCGGGCGGCAGCGTGAGCGTCTTTCTTGTGGTGACGCTTTCATTTCCCACCGCGCGCGTAGCCTTCATACGAAGCGGCGTTTTTACTACCTCGGTAGCGTATCCGGGGCAGTAGCAATCCTCTAAAATTTCAATTTCTTCGCTTTTTCGCGTACGGGCGCGAAATTCCATCGTAACCTCGGTACCAAAGCGGCGTCCGCCGTCCGTGTCGGCTTCAAAATAGATATCGTTGACGTCGTAATCGAGCGTGTAGGCCATGCCCTCCTCCGTACCCGGAAGGTCTAAAATTTCCGTAAACGGAATGGAGTGAAACATGGAAACAGGCGCGAGAGACGGGGTGTCGCCCGTGTAAAGCGTCATCAGGCGCACCACGCCTTTTATAATCATTTTCCCCGTTACAAGGCGCACGTCCTCTTCTATAATGTGGGCATCTGTTTTGAGCACCGAAAGGATGGCCGGCTTCTCCGGCGGCACCTCCTCAGTGCAGGAGGCCGTCACGGTGAAGGTGCCGCCGCCCCCGTCGCTTTCGGCTACAATGCTTGTGCGGCGAACTTCCATGGGCGCGTCCGCCGTAACATCGGTCGAAAGCGCCGCCTCACGCGGCCTTGTAAGTACAATAGAAAGCGCAACGGTCCCTTTCACGGAAAGCTTTCGCGAGTTTAAGAGAAGGCCCGAGGCGCCAAGCACTTCCGCGGAAGCGGAAATCTCTGCCCCGTCCGCCGGCGGACACCCGCAAACATCTTTAAAAGGAACTTCTACCGAAAGGCTTTCCACCATCGGCGTCCCCTCGCCGCCCTCGGGCACATACAAAACACAAAAGGAAACTGTGCCGCCGACTAAAATTCTGTCCCCTTGCGCGCGGCACGAGGTAATGCGCGCACGTGCGTCTACATCTAAAATTTCGCCAATGTCAGGCATTGCATCGGGAACGATCGAGTCGCTCTCGGAAAGAAGCTCTGTCGTAAGGTGCGCGAGCGTGTCACGCGTAGACAGCGTTTCTTTTTGTACCATAAATTCCATACCGGTTCCTCCCTAAAGGTTTTTTGCTTTATATATATGCCGCAAGCGGACGAAGTATGAAAAAAATGCCGAATTTAGAATGTTATCCAAAAGATATTCGTACGTAACATATTTGTAATATGATGGGTGTATAATAAAAATGCAGAAAGAGAGGAAGGGTTTATCCCTTATAGATATTCGGAAGGATTTTGACCATGAAAAAGAAAGCATTTTTAAGCATCCTCTGTGCAGCACTCTTAGCTTTCGGTATTACGGCACAGGCCGCACCGGAAACGATAGCGGCAAACGCCGGCAGTACTGCTTCGGGGCTCATGATTGTGAAGAAGCCGGAAACATCGGTTTCCTCCACCACAAAAAAGAAGTACACGCTCTCGGCCGTTGTGCGCCCGGGGGCAGAGGTTTCCCTCTATAGCTATGATGCGGCGGCAGGCGTATTCCGCCTTCGCAAAACCGCTGGCGGCGCACCCCTTTCGAAGGTTGTAAATGCAGGCGGCATATACCTGCAGGAAATCGACCTTGCAAAGGAAACGAACGCGCTGCTCCTTCGCGCAGAGCACGGCGAGGGGAATTACCAGCATGTACGGCTCGATATTACGCTTTTAGACCAGTCCCTTCTCGACAGTATTCGCGGTTTCGCCGCAAATTTCCGTTCGATTTTCGGCGGCTGGTAAGAAATACAGAAATGGATAGAGAAGGCCACGTGCCTTCTCTTTTGGAATTAAAATGAGAAAAGAAAAGATTAAAAGCGGAATCCTTCTTTTGTTAATAGTGAGCGCTGTGGCGCTGGCTGCGAGTGTGTGGTTTGGAAGCGGCATTTGGCCGCGTGGGTACGATTTTTTCGCTACCCTGCCGAATCGCGCATTTTTTTCGCAGCTTTTTAAGAAAGAGCAGCCGTATATAAGCCCTATGGAAAACCTGGCAAAGCCGCGGCTTTTGGTTGTTACAAACGGGGGCGACCGCGCAGTATATTATAATAGCGACGCGTCCTACGCGCCGTACTATGAAGCGGTAAACACCTTTTTTAAAGCTACACTTTCGAGGGAGGACAAAGTGATGATGTCCACCGCGGTGGACGAAGAGGAATGGTACGCCGTTCTTCGAAACGACGAAATTCTCGACACAAAGTCCATCTACATTTCCTATGGCACCGTGTTTTCACCCCACCTTTTTGCACAGGTCATCGGCACGGAGCATACGTGGCTCGAAAAGCATGCCACCGCCCTTTCCGAATTTATTGTGGCCCCCATCGGGGATACGGGCGAGGATGTCCTTTTGTATGTGCGAGACCAAAGTGGCGGCGAGGTTACGAAGTTTTATATCCATTACCCCGAAAAAGCGGCGCTGTACAGCGTCATTTCGGGCATGACGGAGGACCTTGGCTATTCATACGCCTTCGAGCTGAATTTGCATGACAGCCACATCGGCATTGGCGGCGGTGTGGAGCAAAAGGTGGTTATGGACCCGTTAATTCTCATTTCGCCGCGCAGTACGGAAAGCGTACCTGTCGAGGGCACAAATCCCGTAGAGAATGCGACGGACACAGCGGCGCTTTTATCCGTTTTCGGCTACCGCGCGAGTGGCGTAAACCGCCACACGGGTACGGACGGCACCGAGTATTTCGTAGAAAATTACAGTTCCATTCATATTTCCCCGAGCGGCTTTTTGGAATACGTTGCGGTGGATGCCGATAAAGGCGTAAACATTCTGCCCGCGGCCTCGGGCACGGAAACGGTATACGATGCGCTAAACGGCGCCGTGGGCTTTGCCGCGCGCGTTTGGGAGTCTCTCGTGCCCGACAGACCCTTTGACGCTCTCGTTTCCTCCGACCTTGTGGAGAGTGAAACGGGCGAATACGTCTTTACGCTGGACTATTATTATGAGGGCACGCCCATCATCGTGCGCGAGGGCGAAATGCGCCACGCCGTGGAAATCTACGTAAAAGACGGCAAGATTACCACGTACCGTCATATTCTCCGCCGCTTTGCGCCGCGCGGGGAAAAGGTCGAGAATATCCCCATGCTCGAAGCCATTGACGGACTTTACACGCGCCTTTCGAAGGAAGATACGCAAATCCGTATTCAGGATTTATATATTGCCTATATGGAAACGGAAGCAGATACGGCCCTTCGCCCCGTGTGGTGCGCGAAAGTGGAGGGGAAGGAAAAGCTCCTGTATTATTTCGGATAAACTGGGAAAAGCGCGCGCTTTTGCAAAAAGTTGTGCCTTGCTTTTCTCCTTTTCTCCCTTTACAATGAAGGTAAGGGGGAGATAGATATGAAAAAGATATTTTTGGCGCTGGAAGCTGTTTCCGGCCTGCCGCGCCGCGTCATGTTCGGCGGGCTCGTGCCGGCGCTGCTTCTTCTTTTGGCGAGTGCATGGGTACTTTTTCGGGGGAGCGGCTCGTACGCGGCCCTTGTCTTATCCGAGCAAATGTGTAGAACGGGCATCACGCTCTTTTCAGAAGGGATGGTGCTCGGTCTTTTCCTTGATATTCTTTTAAAAAGAGCTTAAAAAGGAGGAACTCCATGGAAAAAATAACGACCTGTCTTTCCGAAATACGAAAGAGAACCGATTTTGTGCCGCGCGTTGCCGTGGTGCTCGGCTCGGGTCTTGGTGAAATGGCGGAAAAAGCAGAAAAAGCCGTGCGCATTCCGTATGCTGCCCTCTCTGGCTTTCCAAAGTCCACGGTTTCGGGGCATGCGGGGCAGTTTGTCTGCGGCTATGTGGGCGATGTGCCCTGCGTTTTCATGCAGGGGCGTGTGCATTATTATGAAGGCTATTCCATGGAGGACGTGGTGCTTGGCGTTCGCATTATGCGGCAGATGGGCGCCGAAACGCTGATTTTAACAAACGCCGCCGGCGGCATAACGCATACGGCCGGCACATTGATGGCCATTTCGGACCATATTTCGTCCTTTGTCCCCTCGCCGCTTCGCGGGGAAAATAAAGAGGCACTCGGCCCGCGCTTTCCCGACATGAGCGCGGTGTATAGTCCGCGGCTTATCGAAATATTCGAAAAAAGCGCCGCGGCGCTTTCCATACCGCTGGCGCGGGGCGTGTATCTGCAGGCTTCGGGCCCGCAGTACGAAACGCCCGCGGAAATTCGCGCGTTTCAGGCAATGGGGGCAGACGCTGTCGGCATGAGTACCGCCGCGGAGGCCATTGCGGCGGCGCATATGGGCATGGAGGTTGGCGGCATCAGCTGCATCGTCAATGCCGCGGCAGGCATATCGCCCGTGCCGCTTTCGCATGAAGAGGTAAAAAAAGAAGCTGCCAAAATGGGCGAAAAATTCCGCCTTCTTTTGGAGCACAGCATAAAAAGCCTTGGAGGGGAAGCCAAATGAAAGAAGTGACAATTTATACAGACGGCGCCTGTAGCGGCAACCCGGGAAAAGGGGGCTTTGGCGCGATACTCGTGTACGGCAATCGCGAAAAAGAGCTTTCCGAAGGCTACAGAAAAACGACGAATAACCGCATGGAACTTCTCGGCGTTATCCGTGCGCTCGAGGCGCTTCGGGAGCCTTGCCGCGTCCAGCTGTACAGCGACTCGAAGTACGTAGTGGAGGCGATAGAGAAGGGCTGGGCGGTCACCTGGCGGAAAAACGGGTGGAAGCGAAAGAGCGGCCCCGCCCAAAATCCCGATTTATGGGAAAAGCTCCTCACGCTTTTCGAAACACACACCGTCACCTGCCACTGGGTAAAGGGACACGCCGAAAACGAAAAGAATAATCGGTGCGATGCACTCGCTACCACTGCCTATACAAAAGAAAACCTTTTCATCGATGAAGGATATGAAAAACTGCAAGCATAAAAAAAGTCGCAACACGTTGCGACTTTTTTATATTCTTAAATGGCAGGAACGGGAAGCGGTCTTTCCGGGTCAAATACCTCCGACACGGGGAACAAATCTTCTAGCATTTCGGGGTTATGGTACATGCGGTAGCCGTCGAGATTGCGGCGGCCTTGGCGAAGGTAATTGTCACCCACCTGTACCCAGTAGGTATGCGCGTCCACATTGCAGAAGTAGCGGAAGCCCATATTGTAGAGAATATTGAACTTTTCATTCTCCGCCGTGTAGCTTTCAATGCCTGCAATATCCTCGCCGTGGGCGTAGATAATCACATCACATGGGCCTAAAATCGGCTCCACCTCGTCTTCCCACTTCTGGGCATCGGTACGAAGCGTTTCTGTTTCAATCGAGCCATATAGGCGGTGCCCCCAGCTGTGGCTTGCAAATACCCAGCCAATCTCGCGCATGCGGTCGGCCACGGCCTTTGCCTTTTCAATTTCGCTCGGATCATACCCTTCGCCCGACGGGCAGGTGCGGTATCCGAGCACGCCGTCATACCCCGTGATGGCAAGCGTGGCGCGTGCGCCTTGATACGAAAAATCGGGGTGTTCTTTTATGAAGCTTTCCAAAATGGGCACAAGGTCATACTCGCCGCGCGAGATAGACCCGTCATCTTCCACATATTCGTTGATGGGGTAGCCGTCCTCTCCAATCACAAGGCGCGTGGCAAAGCCATCCCCTGTCATATAGCCGTAGTAGCTTACATCGTCCTGACTCATCACGAGCGGCTTTTTGCCGGGCGGCAGAAGGATTTCGCACGGCGTCATCCGCATCTGGCCATTTTCGCTTTCCTGCATTTTAGCCATATCGTCTAAATTCACAAGCACATACCCGCGCTCGTGCAGGATGCGAAGCATCGCGCGAAATTCCGATATGGTTGTCATATACTGGTTGTACCCGTCCTCGGTGTACTCCCCGTCAAACGCCTTGGCATTATCCGCAATCAAGGTGTGGAAAAAGACGTGCGTCACCTCGTGGATATTTGCGGGCTGAAGCGTCTCTTTGGTAGCTTCAATCTCGGAAAGGAGTGCAGAAAGTGCCTCGTTTTCGGCGTAGCCTTCAAAGCTTTGAATTTCCGCAATCGCTTCGTCATAGGCATATCCCTTACAAAGAAGCGCTGCACGGTCGTACACGACTTCGGCCACGGGTTTTTCCTGCGGCTTTTTCTCCCCGCCGCCCGAAAAGAGGCCGAAAAGACCGCGCACCCCTAAAAACAAGAGGAACAAAAGCAGCGCGACGCATGCGTAAAAAGCAATGGAAAAAA
The DNA here is from genome assembly GCA_045578225.1 of Clostridia bacterium. GTDB lineage: Bacteria > Bacillota > Clostridia > UMGS1883 > UMGS1540 > SIG447. The sequence goes on from JAZNJV010000022.1 coordinate 38,736, forward strand.
CAATTTTTTGACGTTTTAATTTCTTTTTGCGTTCTTCCGAAAGCGGCATACAAATCCCTTCCTTTCTATCTACATATTGTAGCATAATTCGCTATATATGTCAAGGGATACGTTTTTCCTTGACAGACGCCCCTCTTTACTGGTATACTGAATATAAGACTAAAAGAGTCCGTAGCGCCTGGCGCTGCGGGGAAAGGAACGACTATGAAGAAGCTTCTCCTAATTTTCCTTGCAGGTATCTTAGTTCTTTCCGGCTGTAAAGCCACCGCGCCCGAAGGCGGCGGTGCGCCCACGCCTGCGCCCGAAAATTCGGCCGCACCGGAAAGCGAATTTTACACGGCATACCAATCTGCCACAGAGCGCCCCAGGGCGGTTATGGTGGATAACGATAACTCGGGCGCATGGCCGCATGCAGGCCTTACGGATGCGTATATGATTTACGAAGTGCCCGTTGAGGGCGGCGCCACGCGCCTTATGGCTCTTTTTAATGAAAAGGACACCGAAAAAATCGGCCCTGTACGCTCTTCCCGTCACTACTTTTTAGATTATGTACTCGAGCATGACGCTGTCTATACGCACTTCGGCTACAGTCCGCGCGCGCAAGCCGATATTCCCGCACTTGGGATAAACAACATAAACGGCGTTTTGGGCGGCGACGGGGATATCTTCTGGCGCGAAGGCAGTGGATGGCACACGGCGTTTACGTCTATGGAAAAAATTGACGGCATGGCCGCGAAAAAGGGATATCGTCAAAATCGTGAAAAAGCACCGCTTCTCTTCTCGCCGCAAGATGTGGCACTCGAAGAAGGGGAAGTTGCGGAAACCGTGAAAATTCCGTACGCAGGCTTTTATTCCTCCTCCTTTGCGTATGATGCGGCGTCGCTCTCCTACAAAAAGTTTATGAACGGCTCGCCCCACATCGTACAGGAAGAGCCTTCCATCTCCGTAAAAAATATTATTATCATGCAGATGCGCACCTACCCTCTAGGGGATGGCTCCGCGCGCATTAACGTAGACACTGTAGGTAGCGGCGAAGGCTACTATATCACAATGGGCCGCGCCGTACCGATTACATGGGAAAAACCGTCCCGCAGCGGGAAAACGGTATGGAAAACGGCCGACGGGGAAGAAATTTTGTTAAACCCCGGCCAGACGTGGGTCATGCTTTTGCCGAGCGGCGTTTCTCCCGAGATTGGATAATATGCAGAAAAACGATACTTTAACCGTAGAAATACTTTCGCAAGGCGCCACGGGCGAAGGCGTAGCAAAGCCGGAAGGGTTTCCGCTCTTTATCCCCGGCGCCATCGAAGGCGAAACGTGCCGCGTGCAAGTGGTAAAGCTTCAGAAAACGCATGGATTTGCAAAACTTTTGGAAGTGGTTACCCCTTCGCCGCACCGCACCGTGCCCCCGTGCCCCGTATATGCAAAGTGCGGCGGCTGCAGCCTTATGCATATGGACGCCTCGCTTCAAAACGAAACGTGGCGCCAAATGTGCGAGAACGCCTTTCGCCATGTGGGGGGACTTTCGCCCCGTGTGCATCCCGTATATACCGACGGGCGCGCCCTGCGATACCGAAACAAAATACAAATGCCTGTAGCGGCGGCGCCTTCGGGCATCGCCGCCGGCTTTTTTGCGCCGCGGTCACATCGCCTCGTGCCTTCGGAGGACTGCCTTCTCCAGTCCGAAAAAACGGGTGAAATTATCCGCGCGGTCACTTCGTGGATGGAAGAAAACGGCATATTGCCCTATGCGGAGGAAACGCACCGCGGCACGATTCGCCATATCTATGTACGCGAAGGGGACGCGGGGGAATGCATGGTCTCGCTCATCACAAGAACGCGCGCGCTTCCCCATATGGAGGCGCTTTCCGAACGCCTTCGCGCGCTTGGCGTTTCCACGCTTCTCCAAAATATCAACCCGCACCGTACCAATGTAATTTTGGGCGAGGAGACGCGCGTTATATTCGGCACAGGGAAGATTACGCGTACGCTCGGCGGCATAGCGTTTTCCATTTCGCACCATTCCTTTTTCCAGGTCAACGCCCCTATGGCCGAAAAGCTGTACGAAAAAGGCCTCGCACTTCTTGGCGATATTTCCGACAAAACGGTGTTTGACCTGTATTCGGGCATTGGCTCCATCTCCCTCTTTTTGGCCAGACATGCAAAACGCGTCATTGGCGTGGAAATCGTACCCGAGGCCGTAAAAGATGCCGAGGAAAATGCGGCGCGAAACGGGTTTTCTAACGCCTTTTTCTACGCGGGCGACGCGTTTGAGGTAACGCAAAAGCTGTTAGAGGAAGGAGAACGCGCCGATGTGGCCGTTGTTGACCCCCCTCGAAAGGGATGCGACGCTGGGCTTCTCAAAACGCTTCTTTCCATGTCTCCGCATAAAATTCTCTATATCTCCTGTAACCCTGCCACGCTCGCACGCGACGCCGCGTACCTTTGCGAAAATGGCTACACGTTTGACGAAGTTTTCCCCTTTGCACTCTTCCCCCAGACGCATCACGTGGAGAGCTGCGTGCTCTTTTATCGCACACAGTGCGACTCGATATAAATCCCTAACGAGATTTTCTATATATCCTAGAGGATTCGATATGTGCCAAGGCACTCGATATGTTGCCATACGGCAATGAGATTTATAGCATATCGAAAACGAAAGGAAATCGTGTATATCGACAAAGGGGAATGACAATGGAACAGAATAAAAACATCTTAAGAGAAGAAACCATCCGTTTTGCGATAGGATTTCTGATGTTTGTGATACCATAACCGGATGTTCTGTATATGTAAATCAACTCTTGCGATGCTCTTCTTCAATTGGCGCGAAGCTTCACGAGGCAAAGTAAGCACAAAGAAAAGCTGATTTTATAAATAAATTAGAAATTTCTTTAAAAGAAAGTTTTGAAACCGAATATTGGTTAGAACTGCTATTTCGCAAAAGCAAAATAGATGAAATCACATATAAAAATATGGTAAACAAATGCGGCACTATACGGAGAAAATTGATTGCTTCTGTCACTACCGCAAAAGGCAAATAGGAGATCCGTATACGAAAGGAACACGTCACATGCAAAAGAAAAAGAAAAGCGGGCCGCAGCTATTTATGCATGCCGTAATTGTACTTACGGCCATTGTAGCCTGCGCCGCCTTTATTCTATATTACGGACATGTATGGAGGCGGGCGGCGGTTTTATGGTGCGGCATCGTATGCTTTATGATTTTATATCATTTCTGGGTTCGGATTCTTTTGGGGAATCTCTCCAAACGCTTCCGCATAAATTCCGCACACCCGTGGTTTTTGGAAAGGCCGTTCGAAAAAAAGCTATATGCCTTTTTACGCGTGAAACAATGGAAGGGAAAGGCGCTTACGTATGACCCCGAAGCGTTCTCTATAAAGGCGCATTCGCTCGACGAAATTGCCGCCACCATGACGAAGGCGGAGCTTGACCACTGGATGAACGAGCTTGTCTCCTTATCAAGCCTTTTATTTTCGCTTCTTTGGGGAGAGTTTTGGATTTTTCTGCTGACCGCCGTGGCCGCCATGCTTTTTGACGGCCAGTTTATCCTCATTCAAAGATATAACCGCCCCAAAGTGCTGCGTATTTTGGAAAAAAGAAAGCAAAAAACGGCGCCGCCCGTGTTGGTTTAGCAAAAAGAATATAAGAAAAGAGCCTGTGGTTTGCAGGCTCTTTTATCTTTATTGTAATAAATCTCCGGGCATGTAATATCGAAATGCCTCGGCGATATGCAGCTCCGTCACATGCTCGGAATCTGCAAGGTCAGAGATGGTGCGCGCCACCTTTACGATGCGCGTGTACGCGCGTGCGGAGAGGTGCATGGCGGAAAAGGCCTCCTTGGCCATCGCGATGGCGCCGGATGTAAGGCTGCACACGGCCTCTACATCTGTCTTAAGCTGCGCATTGTGCGTAAGGCCAAAGGGAGAAAGCCGTGCCTTTTGCCGCTCGCGCGCGGCGATGACGCGTGCGCGAAGAAGGGCGCTTGATTCCGCGGAAGGCGCAGAAAGGTCATCATATGTAACGGCTTCCGCCTCGACACGAAGGTCAATTCTGTCAAGCAGCGGGCCGCTGATTTTACCCACATATCGGGCGATGGACGAGGCTGTGCAGCGGCAGCGGTGCGTTTTATCGCCATAGTAGCCACAGCGGCAAGGGTTCATGGCGGCCACCAGCATAAAGTCACTCGGATACGTGTAGGAAGCCGCGGCACGGGTTACCGTTACCACGCCGTCCTCCATCGGCTGGCGGAGAATTTCCATGGCATCGCGGTGAAATTCGGGAAGCTCATCTAAAAACAAAACGCCGTGGTGCGCGAGCGAAATTTCGCCGGGCCGTGCATTTTGCCCGCCGCCCGTAAGGCCCACGGTGGAAGCGGAGTGATGCGGTGCGCGAAATGGGCGCGAAGCGAGAAGCGGCGTCTCTTTGGAAAGCATACCGGCAACCGAATGAATTTGCGTCACTTCCAGCGCCTCTTCTTTGGTAAGGGGCGGCAAGATGGAAGGAAGGCGCTGGGCAAGCATGCTTTTGCCCGACCCCGGCGGCCCCACAATCAAAATGTTATGCCCGCCTGCGGCCGCAACTGTGAGCGCGCGTTTTACGTTTTCCTGTCCCTTCACCTCGGCAAAATCACCGCCTGCGGCGCTCGCCTC
>JAZNJV010000023.1:0-3264 GCA_045578225.1 Clostridia bacterium
GCTACGATCCGACTTATGATTCGTCTTTACACCGTATATCATAAATAACGCCTCCTTTTGATGCATTATACCATATATTTGCAAGATAAGCAATATAAAATGCAAAATTAGTTATATACATATTCTTTGCAGGGTGATATAATTAAAATAAACAAGGGAGGAGGTGTTATCAGATGATAGAAAATTTAGTTCAAATAGGTAAAAAAACGATAGCCAACCGCGTGGTGCTGCAGCCCATGGAGGGGTGTGACTGCGACACCGACGGAAGTCCGAGCAAGATGACTGCCGAAAAGTATCTTAAAGCAGCAAGAAGCGGCGCGGGTATCATTTGGTTTGAAGCCAACGCCGTTTGCCCCGAGGGGAGAACAAATCCCCGTCAGATGATGCTGACAAGGCACAACCTTCCAAGCTTTAGGGAGCTTCTGCGTCAAATGCGTGAGATCGCAAAAAAAGAGTGCGGTGTTTCACCTGTTTTTATTTTGCAGTTGACTCATTCGGGCAGACAGAGCATTACGCCGATGATAGCCTATCGTAATCCCGTATACGAGGAAAAACGTCCTGTAACAGATGAAGCCATCGTAAAGGACGAATATCTTGATACGCTTCCCGAAAAATACGCAGAGTCGGCTCTGCTTGCCGTAGAGGCGGGATTTGACGGCGTAGATGTCAAATCCTGTCACGGCTATCTTTTCCAAGAACTCTTATCTGCATTTAACCGCAAGGGACGGTATGGAGGTAGCTTTGAGAATCGGACAAGACTATATCTTGACTGCATAAGGACGACACGACGTGTTCTTCCCAAAAACATTCTTTTGACTACACGCTTAAGTGTTTCGGATATGGTTCCAAAGCCGTATGGATTTGGAACTACCGAGCAAAACGAGCTTGACCTCACCGAACCCGATATGCTTATCAAAAAGCTCGTAGAAGAGGGAGTACAGATACTGAACGTAACCGTCGGCAACCCATATTATAATCCACACGTCAACCGTCCGTACAGAAAAGGGGGATACCTGCCTCCCGAAACGGCACAAGAGGGACTTGCACGGTTTGAATACATAGAAAAGTACGTCAAAGAAAAGTTTCCTTCACTCACGGTTATCGGTTCGGGGCTCTCATATTACAGAGAGGACTTGCTCGAGCAGTCTGAGCGGCAGCTTCGTGAGGGTGTTTGCGATATGGTCGGATACGGCAGGATGTGGCTTGCATACCCATCGTTCTACAGAGATCATCTAAACGGCACGTTTGACCCAAAAAAATGCTGTCTGTCCTGCTCAAAATGTACCGAGCTGATGAGAGCAAATCAGGTTTCGGGCTGCGCGGTATTTAACGAATACTACAAAGAACTTTACAAAACCATAAAAAAATAATTTGGAGGCTTTATGTTTATTTCATTTCTAAAAAAACACGATCTTAACGAATACAGCTTTTCATCCGAACTTTTTCCAACGATAGATAACAGAAATTTCTGGAATGATTTTCAAAATGATACCTGCGTCGGTATCGCGGAAGCCGAGATAAACTACGGCTGGCCGATCATTAAGGCTACCGATTTTATGGAATTCAAAAAAAGCGGCAACCGCACCATTATGGAGAAAATACATTTTGACCGACGCAATCATCTTGTTCTTTTTGCCCTCGCCGAGTTGAAGGAGAACAAGGGTCGCTTTATACCTGCGCTCGTCAATGGGCTTTTCACTATCTGTGAAGAAAGCTTTTGGGGACTTTCAGCTCATTATTTAATGGACGTCGAAAACATTCCCTCACCCGAGCATCCGTATATAGACTTGTTTGCCGCCGAAACTGCCGAGCATCTCGCCTTAATCATTACTCTCCTTCGTCGCCCGCTCTTCGACTTTTGTCCCGAAATAATTGACCGAGTAGAATACGAGCTCGACAGACGTATTATGACCCCCTACGAGAGCCGATACGATTCCTGGTGGATGGGATACAGAAGAAACACTATAAACAACTGGAATCCCTGGATACTGTCAAACGTTCTCACCGTATTTTTGCTTTCCGAATGCAGTCAGCGCAGAAAAAGACAGGCTATTAAGAAAATGCTTTCCGAAATACAGTATTACTACAACTCTCTACCCGAGGACGGCGGATGCGACGAGGGTCCTGGATACTGGGGCCGTGCGGGGGCGTCTTTGTTTGAATTTATCTATCAATTAAAGTGTGCTACAAACGGAGCACTGAACTTCTTTGATGATGCAAAGATCGGACGCATTGCCGATTACCTCAAAAAAGTACATATTACTGCCGATATTTTCGTGAACGTCGCAGATGCACACGCCGACGGCAAAGGAAATCTTGCAGTGCTTCTCTATGGATTTGCCAAAGAAACGAATCAGAAGGAACTGATGAATTTTAGCGCGGCGGTATATCGCGAAAAGACTTCTACCGCAAGCCCTCTCAATCACACTAACCGTACCATCAGAAGATTAATATACAGCTCGGTTTTTCTACATGAGATGGAGGACTTTGAAACGACCTATCCGCTGCACGGCACGCTTGAATATATGCCTGATCTCGAGCTTGCGGTACTGCGTAGGGGTGATCTTATCCTTTCGGTAAAGGGCGGCTTTAACAACGAAAGCCACAACCACAACGACGTGGGTAGCTTTACCCTCTACGACGGAAGAACGCCCGTCCTTGTTGACATAGGTATTTCTACGTATACTCGCTTCACACTTGACGGTTCAACGACATACGTAATGATACCTTGGACTAGGGGGTCGTATCACAATATTCCTATGATCAACGGTACAGAGCAGCCTGCGGGGCGAATGTACAGAGCAGACCGCTTTGAAGCCAGCGAAGACGGTATCTGTATATCATACCCAAACGCTTATCCGAAAGACGCCCTCATAAGCGGGCTTAATCGTTCTCTCGAGCTGACCGACTCCACACTTCTTATCACTGATTGCTTTGATTTCATCGATGAAGGTAAGCAAAATTTCTGCGAGGTTCTGATGAGTGTACTTCCCGTAAGTGTGGAAAACAATGTGGCCACCATAGACGGACGCTACACAATAAGTTCGAGCACCGGAGTATTGCAGTGCGAACGCGTTCCCTTTGAGGACGCTAATCTCGAAAGGGACTGGAAGACCGACGCTTGCTACAGGCTGATGCTTAAGTGCAGCGGAGAAAAAGAAATTTCCATAAAGGTTGAGAAGATATGATGATAGCAATAGTAACCGGTATCGCAGGCGGAATCGGAAAGGCAAGCGCGTTATTGCTTGCCAAGAACGGATATAC
>JAZNJV010000024.1:0-1770 GCA_045578225.1 Clostridia bacterium
CTAAGACCGCTTGGCCTCCGACTTACCTTTTCAAATGTTTCTTTGCTCTGCAGCCTCCGAAACACCTCTTCAAACTCTTTATAAACCAAATGCGCGTTGTCGCCTAAAATGTCAACACCGATTTTTATTCCAAGAACGATAAAGGCTCCAACCACTTTTTCTTGTGAACATTCCCACTCGGTAGAAATTTCAACATTTTCGCCATCCTCACACCTTGCCTGTATTAACAAATTTTCCGCCATTTCAATCGCCTCTCATTACCGGCACCAAAAGCCGCTCATGCGGCCAAAGGCTCGCCGTTTCTTTGTTATTGAGCTCTTTTACTTCATATATCCATTTATCCGCCCGGCCGTAGCCGTATGCCTCCCATAAGCTCCAGAGGGTATCCCCCTCCTGCACGACTACTTCTCTGGTCACATACTCCGCGCTCGCCGCACGGACGAAGGAGGTAATCATGCATACGACTATAAAAACCGCCAGTATCCATAAAAACCGCTTTTCCCCTTTATTCATTCGTCCTACCCCTCCATGACCATCGTTCTGAGCACATCTGCACAGGCCATCGCCTCTGCAAATTCTCTTTCGAATCCCTTCGCCGCTCTTTCCAGCCCATAGTTCTCGCTCGCTTCAAACGCGCGGTCGAGCACGAGCGAAAGCGCCATTCGAATTGCTTTTTCTTTGGTCATCTCCCTCATCCTTTCGTTTGTTCTTCTTCCCGTACGGCCTTCGCAAGCATTTCACACATGCTCTCCAGTGCCGCCACACGTCGCTGGAGCGGCAGCGTCACCACAAATGAAGTCGCACACGAAACCAATAGTACCAAAAACCAAAACATCGCCATCTCGTCGTCACAACCTCCCTTCTTATGCCGGCAGCGTTTTTTCAGAATCGCCGAACAGCTTTTTGTATTTTTTGTAGCGCGCCTCCATATCTGCCACGTCAAGCCCCCATACCTCATACGCCAGCTTTGTGTTGACGGCGTGCCGTGTGCAACAGAAATATTTCCCCTCCCGCATCTTTTCAAATACAGGCCGCTTCAAGTTGGTAATCGTCCCGGCAGATACATTCCCAAACAGCTGTCGAATATCCTCGCTCGTAAGCTCCGGCGTGCTGTAGTAAATCCGAAGCGCTGTTTCCAGGTTCTGCACCTTAAACATCCTTTGCTTCATGTCTTTTGTTCCCCCTCTCCTTCAAATAGTTCATCAATCGTACAGCCTAAAAGCTGCGCCAGTAGCGGCAGCTTGTCCGCCCTCGGCATCGCCTTCCCTGTCTCCCATTTCCCCACCGTACTGTTGTCCACGCATAACCTCTCGGCGATTTCCTTCTGCGTCCGTCCCGCCATCCGCCTGCGCTTTGCAATCACATTTTCCATTATCCTTGCCCTTTCTGTTTGGTCTATTATAGCAACGAAGTCACTATAGCCAGTCCTATGGCCAGTCCCGCATTCAAACAGCACCAACAAATTATTCCCGGATTCGATCCTGCAAGGATGTTCGCGAATAGTATTACTCCCTGCACCGCCGCTAAGAACCAACTTATAAATTTGAACATAGTATCTTTTCCTCCGATCAACGCCTATCTGGTTAACAATGCCACCCAAACCGCCGCGAGACATACGATGTTAATAATGATACATATATCTGTAAAGCTCACATTCTCACCCCTCCCCTCTTACCCTTTAAGAAGTTCATCTACGGTACACCCGAGTATTTCCGCAATCTTAGGAAGCTTATCAATGCTCGGGGAAGCTACCCCCTGTTCCCATTGACT
>JAZNJV010000025.1:0-5557 GCA_045578225.1 Clostridia bacterium
GCCAAAATCTTCATGGAAGACGGTAGTGACCTTCCGGTAGAAGTATTAAATGGGCGTCCCGGTTACATCAATTTTCTTGATGCTTTAAACGCATATCAGCTCGTAAAAGAACTGAAGGAAGCAACCGGTCTTCCGGCAGCAGCTTCCTTTAAGCACGTAAGTCCTGCAGGTGCTGCGGTGGCTTCTGAGCTTTCCGATACACTGAAAAAAGTATTCTTCGTTGATGATCTCGAGCTTTCCCCGATCGCAAGCGCCTATGCTGCTGCAAGAGGTGCGGACCGTATGTCCTCTTACGGCGACTTTGCTGCGCTTTCCGACACATGTGATGTGGCAACCGCCAAAATCCTTTCTCGCGAAGTATCTGACGGTGTTATTGCGCCGGATTACACAGATGAAGCTCTTGAAATCTTAAAGAAAAAGCGCAAGGGCGGCTACACGGTGCTTAAAATGAACACGGAATACGTGCCCAAGGAGATCGAACACAAGAATGTGTATGGCATTACGTTTGAGCAGGGTAGAAATGCGTTGACGATTGACGCTTCCATGCTCGAAAATATCGTTACCGAGAACAAAAACTTGCCGGAGAGCGCAAAAATTGACCTTTTGATTGCACTGATCACCTTAAAATATACACAGTCTAACTCTGTGTGCTATGTTAAGGATAAGATGGCAATCGGCATTGGTGCCGGTCAGCAGTCGCGCATCCATTGCACGCGTCTTGCGGGCAACAAGGCCGACATTTGGCATTTAAGAGCACACAAGAATGTACTTTCTTTGCCGTTTAAAGAAACGCTTAGCCGCGCGGAAAGAGACAATACGATTGACGTATATCTCGGCGATGAATGCGATGATGTATTGCGCGACGGCGCATGGCAGCAGTATTTTACAGAAAAGCCCGAGCCGCTGACCCGTGAAGAAAAGGCAGAATTCTTAAAGACTGTTTCCGGTGTATCTGTAGGCTCTGATGCATTCTTCCCGTTTGGGGATAATATTGAGCGCGTTCGTAAAAGCGGCGTTTCGTTTGTAGCACAACCCGGTGGTTCCATCCGTGATGATAATGTAATTGACACTTGCAACCGTTACGGCATTGCAATGGCCTTTACAGGCATCCGTCTGTTCCATCACTAAATCTTGGAGGAAAAGTACATGAAAATTTTAATTGTAGGCGGCGGCGGACGTGAACATGCTATCGCTTGGAAGCTGAAAGAAAGCGCAGAAAACCCTACGCTTTACTGTGCACCCGGTAACGGGGGCATTGGTGAGATTGCAACACTTGTGCCTATCTCTGCAACCGATATTGAAGGCATCTGCAATTTTGCAGAGGAAAACGCGATTGACCTCGTTGTGGTAGCGCCGGATGATCCGCTTGTAGCAGGCATGGTAGATGCGCTCGAAAAGCGCGGCATTCGCGCATTTGGCCCTTCTGCAGCTGCGGCGCAAATTGAAGGCAGCAAGGTGTTTTCGAAAGAACTCATGAAAAAATACGGCATTCCTACAGCGAAGTATGAAACATTTTCGGATGCCGCAGAAGCGATTCGTTATCTTGAAAAAAGTGAGTATCCGACTGTAATTAAAGCAGAAGGTCTGGCACTTGGTAAGGGCGTTGTAATTCCGCAAAGCTTTGAAGAGGCAAAGAAAGCTGTTTTAGATATCATGGAAGACAAACAGTTTGGCGACGCTGGCAACCGCATTGTTATTGAAGAATTTTTAACAGGACGTGAAATTTCTGTGCTTGCGTTTACGGACGGAAAAACGCTTCTCCCGATGTGCAGTGCACAGGACCACAAACGTGCTCTCGATAACGATGAGGGCCTAAATACCGGCGGCATGGGCGCATACTCTCCGTCTCCGATTTATGATGAAGCCATGGAAAAAGAATGCGTAGAGAAAATTTTTATGCCCACCATGGAAGCTATGAACAAAGAGGGAAGAACCTTTAAGGGTGTACTGTACTTTGGCCTCATGGCTACAAAAGACGGCGTTCGCGTAATAGAATACAACGCACGCTTTGGCGATCCGGAAACACAGGCTGTCCTGCCGCGCCTTGAAAATGACCTTTTAGAAATTATGCAGGCCATTATTGACCAGCGCCTTTCTGAAATCAAGCTTTCCTTTAAGAAAGATGCGGCAGCTTGTATTATTGCAGCTTCCGGTGGATATCCTAAGAGCTATAAAAAAGGATACGCCATCTCCGGCCTTGATGCCGTGGAAGATGCTACTGTTTTCCACAGCGGCACTGTGTTTGAAGATGGCACGTTCAAAACAAACGGCGGTCGTGTTTTAGGCGTCACAGCAATGGGCGAAACGCTCCGCGCGGCTGTGGATAAAGCATATGAAAACATGAAAAAGATTTCGTTTACGGATATGCATTATCGTACCGATATTGGAAAGCATGGTGTTGTGTAAAATGGAACTTCGTATCTGCCATTTATACCCTTCGCTTTTAAATATGTATGGCGATATCGGGAATATACACATTTTGAAAAGACGTGCCGAGATGCGTGGCATTAAGGCCTTCGTACATGATTTTTCTCAGGACGATGACTTTGAGGGGACGAAATACGATATCGTAATGCTTGGTGGCGGGCAGGATTTCGAAGTGGAGATTGTTCTTCGGGACCTTTGGGAGAAAAAAGATACGCTTCGCGACTATATTGAAAATGAAGGTGTTTTTCTTGCCGTTGGCAGCGGGTATCAAATTCTTGGAGAAACCTTTGTGAAAAGCGATGGGGAAGAGAAAGAAGGCCTAGCCCTTCTACCGTTTTGTACAAAGCCCTCGGAGAAAAGATTTGTAGGAAACATCGCCATTCGCAGAGGAGAAACAGTTTCTGTGGGGTTTGAAAATCATTTTGGACGTACGGACATTGGCTCTCTTTCGCCGCTTGGCACCGTTTTATCCGGCTTTGGAAATAACGGGGAAGATGGACAGGAAGGTGTTTCATACAAAAACACCATTTGCACCTATTTGCATGGCCCATTTCTTGCAAAGTCCCCTGAAATGGCAGATGCACTTCTTCTGAAGGCGTTAAAACAAAAGTATGATATAGAAACACTTTCGCCGCTTGATGATACCTTCGAGTATCGTGCACGCGAAGAAATGCTGAAAAGCTTAAATATCTAAAAGAGAAAAGCAGAGGAACATTCCTCTGCTTTTTGCGTGTACCCCTTTAGGGGATAATCGTAATAGTTCCGGTATGCAGGTTTATGATTTCAGGCTTTTGGCCATGCGTAGTGAGGCAATATGCATTCCCATCTTGCGCGACAAATGTTTCGCCCTCCACATAGGGGTATAACTTTTTTGCGGCATGGTTTTGGTGAGCATCTAACACAAAGAAGCCGCTATTTACGGTGTTGAAGGGGTAATACGATGCGAGGATGGACATTTCGTTTTCGTACCCCATGGCTTTTATATACAGTTTATCCTCATAGAAACCAAATGCACGCATGCTGTTAATATTCGGAATTGTATACGTGAGGTTTGTCATAAAACCTGTGCTATCGACATAGTATACGGCGGCGTACGGAGTGGTCCAGCGTTGCATACCATCAGGACTATACGAGGCGGTACACACATATGCACCGCCAAGACTATCGGGAAAAATATCTAATAGACCGGCAAACTGTGGGAAATCCGTAAAGTTTTGTATCCCATCCGCTGTTTTTAAGAAAAGATATCTTTTTGTTCGCATGCCATTTATATTCGTCCACACATAAATTAAAGATTTATCTCCCATTTTATATTCGTATCCATACACGCTGCCAATGTGTTCTTCACCGGAAGCGGGCGTGATGATTTTAATGGAGTCATAGTACACGCAGTTTTCCAAAATAGATAGCTTTTCATCACAGGAAGGTCGTGCTTTGGGATAGTCATCGTCTATGAAAACAGTACTTTTAAAGTCAAGAGAGTGTTCCAAATGTGAGAGAGTTCCGGTTTCGGTTTGCATAAAATACGTGTCATACCAAGTGTATGGATAACGATGGCTCTGGTTGAAATTATCTGTATATTCGGTATATCCAGTTGTGTACTTTCTTAAGAATACGCCATCGTACACATTTTTCCCTAATTCGATAGAGTATATAGTATCGGTCATTTTGTCTATCTGTCCTGTGCTATCTGCGCGATATACTTTAAGCCCGGATACACCCCAAGAGAGTGTAAAATTTAATTTTTCGACAGCATAGGCATACGTCAGCGGCAAATAGGTAATTCCTCTAAAATTAAGGAACGGATACTCTGCACCTTCTTGGCACACGCGAACGCCGTTTAGATATATGGGATATGCAGGGATGACGGCGCTATACACTGCGCCGTATACATTCGTAGCTACATCTCCAAACACGCTTTTGTCATCTTCGATATAGGGAACATAGTCTGTACTGACAATGTAAAATCCTTCTTGCGCATCGAAGCCTATGCTAAGCCAAAGCCTGTCACAAACTGCCTTCGTGAGCGGAAGATACGTAATATTTTTGTACGTGAGCAGAGGGTACATAACGCCGCCACTATACACGCTTATGCCTTCTACCTCCACGGTATGCGGGGCAATCTGTACAGGGACATATTGAGCGCCTGCGGCACCTAAAGGAAAGGATAGCAGTGTCAGTAAGACGATGGTTAAAAGTAAACTCGCAATTTATTTCATGTGCTTTCTCCTTTAGTTTTTTTCAGTATATCATATTCGTGATAGAATGTAAAGAGAAATCGGAATGCAGAGCGCATTCCGGTTTCTCTTTATTTCGTGATGATAAACTTTCCGTCTTGGTAATCCACGACCACTGCGTCGCCCGGTGAAATCTTACCATCTAGCATTTCTTCTGCAAACAAATCCTCAAGGCGCGTTTGAATTGCGCGGCGGAGGGGTCTTGCCCCGTACACGGGGTCAAACCCTTCCTTTGCAAGTGCGGAAACGGTGCTTTCCGTAAAGGTGGCATGAATTTCGTTTTGCAAGAGTCGCTTCTTTAGCGTTTCGAGCATAAGCGTTGCGATTTTCAGGATGTTTTCCTCCACCAGCGGATGGAACACGATGATATCATCAATACGGTTCAAAAACTCCGGACGAAAAGCTCTGCGAAGTTCTCCCATAACATTTGAACGGATGTTTTCATACTCATTTTTGGCTTTTTCTTCTGCGCTGCCAAAGCCGAGCTGCTTACGCTCTGTAATTTGCCGTGCACCCACGTTGGATGTCATGATGATGATGGTGTTTCTAAAGTCCACACGGCGCCCCTGGGCATCTGTTAAGATGCCGTCTTCCAAAATTTGCAGAAGAATATTAAATACATCCGGATGCGCCTTTTCAATTTCATCAAACAACACAACAGAATACGGCTTTCTGCGTACTTTTTCCGTTAACTGTCCACCTTCGTCATATCCCACATAGCCGGGAGGAGACCCGACGAGACGGGAAACGGTGTGCTTTTCCATATATTCCGACATATCGACGCGAATAATGGCATCCTCATCGCCGAAAATGGCTTCTGCAATCGCTTTGGAAAGCTCCGTTTTACCAACGCCTGTGGGGCCTAAAAAGATAAACGAACCAATCGGGCGCTT
>JAZNJV010000026.1:0-7966 GCA_045578225.1 Clostridia bacterium
TGAGAAAATAGTTTCGCCTTGCACTCCATGTAGTTTTCCATGGTTTCATGAAAATCGAGATGGTCCTGCGTGAGATTTGTAAATACGGCTTCATAAAACGTGATGCCGTGCGTACGCGAAAGTGCGAGGGAGTGGGAAGAAACTTCCATAATTACATACTCTACCCCTGCCTCTACCATATCGAAAAACATTTTCTGTAAATCCAAAGATTCCGGCGTTGTGCGCGCCGCAGGTGTTATCACATCGCCGATAATATTCTGGTTTGTGCCGATGAGGCCTGTTTTGTAGCCTAAAAGGTCTAAAACCTGCTTAATTAAATACGTTGTGGTGGTTTTCCCGTTCGTGCCGGTAACACCGATAATTTTAAGCTTTTCTGCGGGGTTTCCGTAAAACTGCGCCCCCACCTCGGCAAGGCCGCGTCGTGTATCGGCGCATACCGCAATCGGCACGCCTACTTCCCGTTTTTCTTCAGCTAAAATCGCGGCCGCACCGCGCTCGATAGCTTTTTCAATATAATCATGCCCATCTGCCGCATAGCCACGTACGGCTACAAAAAGGCTCCCGGGCACTACCTTTCTCGAATCATAGTAAACGCCTGTAATTTCAACATTTTCGCCATAAAGCGTATGCTCTGTATTTTGTAAGAGTTTGTGTAATTGCATTTTGCCCTCCACTGTTATTCATTGCCTGCGTAGCGGAATTCCACCTGCACAATGGTGCCTTCGGGAACTTCGCTGCCTGCTGCCGGCTCTTGCCGTACGGCCTGCAAAACACCGTTTGCATCAAGCCTTCCCGTGCCGCGCAGCATAAAGTTTAGATTACTGTTTGCAAGCCCTGCATTGACCTCGGAAAGCGTCAGTCCCACAATATCCGGAACCACGGTTTTTTCCTCCGGCGCATCACCTGCATATAGGATGCCTACGGCATCGCGACGAACAGCCGTGCCGGCACGCGGCATCTGGCTCTCTATTGTTTTAGTTTCATCTCCCACCACATGGTACTTAAGACCTGCGTCCGTGATGATTTTTGCCGCTTCCTGTACGGTTTTACCCGTGACATCCGGCATATTGATTTCCGTATCCGTTTCCTCGCCGGCGCTGTACTGGCGCTCGACACCGAGATAACGAAGCGCATCTTCCATAATTCTGCCCACTACAGGCGCCGCAATAAGGCTTCCGTAGTATTCGCCCACCGGTTCATCCAAAATAACGATGCAGGCAAGCTGCGGGTCATCGGCCGGCGCAAATCCGAGGAACGAAGCCACATACTTCTGGTTTCCGCGCGGCTGTTTTTCACTTGTACCCGTTTTGCCGGCGATGCGGTATCCCTTAACATAGGCGTTTTTACCGCCACCATTGGCAACAACGCCTTCTAGAATTTCACACATAGCGCGGCTCGTTTCATTCGAAATAACCTGACGCACCACCGTGGGTTCTGTTACCTTTACGGCATTGCCGTTCTCATCGTTTATCTGTTTTACAATATACGGCTTCATGAGATAGCCGCCGTTTGCAATCGCGCTCATCGCCGTAATCATCTGCAAGGGGGTTACGTTAAAGCCTTGGCCGAAGGAGCTTGTGGCAAGCTCGAGGTCGCGCCTGTTTTCAGGCGAAAAGAAAATACCTTCCGCTTCACCCGGCAGCTCAAACCCTGTGGTTTCGCCAAAGCCAAAGTGTTTATAGTACTTGTAGAAAGTATCCCAGCCAATGCGCGCCCCAATTTCCATAAATACGGGGTTGCAAGAGTTATGTACACCTTCCTCAAATGTCTGGGCGCCGTGACCTATCGTTTTATGGCAGTTGATTTTAACGCCCGAAACGGTGTGACTGCCCGAGCAGTAAAAGCCTTCACTGCGGCCTACTACATTTTCCTCAAGCGCCGTTGCCGCCACTACCGATTTAAACGTAGAGCCCGGCTCATATGTATCTACAACCGCTTTGTTTCTCCAAAGCTTATTGAGTTCTTTGGAATATGCCGTTTGATATTCCTCCCCGGAAAGGGCGGAAAGGCTTTCTAAAGTGCCGACATCGAGCTGCATCGGCTGATTCAAATCATAGTCGGGTTTTGTGGCCATGGCCAGAATTTCACCGGTTTTGGGATTCATTACAATCGCTGCCGCGCCGTTTTGCACGTTCGTTTCCGCGACCGCTGTCTCCAAATGCTTTTCCACGAAATGCTGAATGGTTTCGTCAATCGTCAGCACCAAGTCGTTCCCCGCAATCGGGTCCATATACTGCTCATACGCATACGGCATATCCGAGCCGTTGGCACTTTTCGCCGTGATAATACGCCCCGCGCGGCCTGCGAGCACCTTGTCATATACGCTTTCAAGCCCCCAAAGGCCCTGATTATCGTCACCTGTAAAGCCTATTACATGCGAGGCGAGACTACCGTTCGGGTAATACCGCTTCGTATCATCATCCAGACGAATGCCGGCAAGACCGAGGGCGCGGATTTTCTCCACTTCTTCGGCCTCTACGCGACGCTTCACAATTTCATAGTAGCTGTTTTTCTGTGTTTTTTTATAAACCGTATCGTAATCCAGTTCCAAAATATCGGAAAGGGCACGGGCAACCTCTTCGGCATTGCCCTCTTCCTTGATGGTAACCGGCACTACGCACACCATATTGGTACTTGCACTTTGTGCGAGAACTTTCATATTACGGTCATAAATGGTGCCACGCTCAGAAGAGACAATACTGTCACGCGTTTGCTGTTCGATGGCTTCCTGTTTGAGAACCGGCCCTTTGATAATCTGCAAATATCCCGTACGCAGCAAAAGAGCGACCATTGCTGAAAGCAAAAGGCCGTATAAAACTACCATTCTCTTTTTAATATTGACCGTGCCCTTTTTTCGCAAAGCCGCGTTCACTCCTCGCCAGTATCAAAAGTGGGAGCGGGTCCTTTATGGCGCGCTCCCTCGCTTGTATATCATATGGGTCTCTAGCCGAAATATTCCAAAACATTATCGGCAATGGCGGAAAACAAATTCTTTCCCGCTGCCTTGGTCTCGGTTTCTGCATAGTCACAGTTTCCCATGTTTATGTACACCGTTTGTGCTTTTGTGGGTCTCTGCATGCCAAGGCGCGTTGTGGCTTCTTCTTCGATTCTTCGAAGATCCATGTCACGTTCTATCTTGAACTCACCGGCTACCACCTGTGCGTTAATGTTTGCAAGGCGTTCTTCGAGTTCATTGATTTTTGCATTTTTCTCTAAAATCTGTGCGTTACTTAAAAGAAGTCCGAATGCTAAAAGGATTGCCGAAACCGAGAACACAAGTCCTCGGAGAGGCGCCACGCTTTTAGAGCGTTTTTTCCCTTGTACCTTCTGTACCTTTTTCTGCCGCGGCAGGACCTCGGGCTTATAATAGCTTTCGTACTTATAGGCGTTGTTACCGTAAACCGGCACCTGCATGCGCTCACCTCTTCTCTGCAATTCTAAGTTTTGCACTTCGTGCTCTTGGATTCTCTGTCAGTTCTTCTTCACTCGGAAGTATGGGTTTTCTTGTTACAACCCGCATGGTGGGCTCTTTGCCGCATACGCATACGGGGTATTCCTTCGGGCAGGTACAGCCCACGCTTGCCTCCTGGAATGCATTTTTCACAATTCTATCCTCTAAAGAATGGAAAGTAATTACGGAAATGCGTCCGCCGCTTCGAAGCATATCGAAAGCATCCGAAAGCGCCGCCTGCAAAACATCCAGTTCGCCGTTTACCGCAATGCGTATCGCCTGAAATGTGCGCTTTGCGGGATGCGGGCCATCGCGTCTCGCCCCTTTGGGCACAGCCGCTTTTATAATGCTTACAAGCTCTGCCGTAGTTTCAATGGGTTTTTCGCCTCGCGCGCGTACGATAAACTCCGCAATGCGCTTTGCCCACCGCTCCTCGCCGTATTCTGAAATGATACGGAGAAGCTCCTTTTCCGAAAACTCGTTTACCACATCGTATGCGGAAAAATCTCGTTCCCTGTCCATTCGCATATCGAGCGGTGCGTCTTGCATATAGGAAAACCCACGATCTTTATCATCGAGCTGCGGGGAGGAAACCCCAAGGTCTGCCAAAATTCCGTCTACCGATTGTATACCAAGCGCACTAAGTACGCTTTTTATCTCTTTAAAATTGCTTTTTACCGGTGTAAATGCGTCCCCAAATTTCTGGAGCCTTTCGCTTGCCGCCGAAAGCGCTACCGCATCCTGGTCAATGCCGATAACATGGCCGCCACGCGCGAGGATTTCTTCGCTGTGGCCGCCGCCGCCAAGCGTCATATCCACATATAGGCCTCCCTTTTTTACCAAAAGGCCGTCCACCGTTTCCTGTTTGAGTACCGTGGTATGGCTAAACGCCGTCATACGCCCATCCCCGAAAGACGTGCGGCCGCTTCTTCAAGGCTCATAGCCTCTTCGTCGTTATTATAGCGTTCCCAAGCACCGCCGTCCCAGATTTCTACGCGCGAAATTGCGCCGATTACCATAACCTCTTTCTCAATGCCTGCATGTTCACGAAGATGTGCCGGGAGTAGGATTCTGCCCTGCTTGTCCGTTTCACACGTAACAGCACCCGATGCAAACATACGGAGAAGGCGGCGTGCATCTGCATTGTGCCCCGGCATACTCATAAGCTGAGCGGCAAATTTTTCCCACTCTTCCTCGGAATATACCGTAAGGCAGCCTTCGTAGCCTTTTGTAACCACAAAAGTCTCCCCAAGCTGCTCGCGAAAACGGGAGGGCATGATTACGCGGCCCTTCGCGTCTAAATTATGACAATATTGACCGATGTACATGCACTCACCCACTTTCTAACACAAAGTTGCACTTTCTACCACTTAATGAAATTTTACACGATTTTTCCTTGAATTTCAAGACTTTTTTGAAAAAAACTTTGTTTTTAACCCATGTTTTTTTTACTTTTACATTACCAACGCAATATATTTGTGTTACATTTTTGTAACAACAACATGTAGTATACGTTTCTTTTCCTTTTTTATAAAAAGCGGAATATTTTTTAGGCTTTATGATATACTATACGGAAAGAAAGGGTGATACGCTTGAAAAAACTACTCGGGACAGCTCTTTTGGTGTTCCTATCGGCCGCGGTGGCCTTCTTTGTATCCGTTGTGATGCTCGACCGCGCAGAAGGCACAGAGGGCGATTCCCTATCCCTTGTGGCAGAGGCGGATACGCCGCTTGTGCCGGAAATTGTAGATAGGCTCTCCCCTTCGGTGGTGGGGGTTTCTTCCATACAAAAGAGCCATTCTCTATCCGCGCCGGCGAGCGTGCAAAGCATGGGCAGCGGCGTAATTTTGAGTGAAGACGGCTACATCCTAACAAACCATCATGTCATCGGGGACAAAAACCAAATTTTTGTCACGCTTTACGACGGACGCACTGTAGACGGAAAAAAGAGCTGGAGCGATGCGGCGCTCGATATCGCCATTGTCAAAATCGAGGAACGTGGGCTTACGCCCGCCACACTTGGCGATGCCTCTTCTCTCGCCGTGGGGGAATCGGTACTCGCAATTGGAAACCCCTTATCTCTCCAGTTTCAGCGCACTGTCACTGCCGGCATCGTCAGCGCCAAAGACCGTATGCTGTATCTTTCGGACAATAACACGCTTATGGAAGACCTCATTCAGACCGATGCCTCGATAAACCCCGGAAACAGCGGCGGCCCGCTCATTAACATGCGCGGCGAGGTGGTGGGTATCAACACCGTGAAGGCGCAGGACGCGGAAGGGATGGGGTTTGCAATCTCCATGAACCTCTGCCGCCCGATTGTGGAAAGAATTCTAAAAGAGGGAAAATACGAAATGCCGTATCTCGGCCTTTATGCATATGATAAAGAAATGGCGCGCTATATAGAAGCGAAGGTGCCGGAAAACGGTCTTTATATAAGTGAGGTGGCGGCAGGTAGCCCTGCGCGGCTTGCCGGTCTTTGTCGCGGTGATATTATCTCTGCCATTGAAAACACACCTCTCACCCGTATGTCCGAACTTCGCGAAAGAATTTTATACTATCGGCCGGGCGACACCGTCAGGCTCGACATAAACCGCGACGGCACACTTTTCACTGCCTCCGTAAAGCTTTCGCGCGAGCCGTAATTTTTGTATTTTTGCGCTTTTCCATTGACAAAATTCTCTTTTTCTTGTATACTACAAGTAGTAAAGCTTTTACATGACTGACGGATTTGCGGAGTACCGCAAGGGAGTGTAAAAGAACGCGCAGAATCTCACGGCCGACCGTCTGGGCAAATCAGTTTTATTGTAAAGCTGGTTTGCCTTTTTTGATGGCGCCGGCACGAAAGGAGAATGCAATATGGAAATGCATAAAAATTGGGAAGGCTTCAAAGGAGGCCTTTGGCAAACAGAAATTTCTGTTCGCGATTTTATTCAAACCAACTACAAAGAATATACGGGCGATGAAAGCTTTTTGGCATCGGCCACGCCCCGCACACGCACAGTAATGGGAAAGCTCGAAACGCTTTTCGCGCTCGAGCGGCAATTCGGCGGCGTTTTGGATATTGATACCACTACGGTTTCTTCCCTTAAAAGCTATGCCCCGGGATATATTGACAAGGAAAACGAGCTCATTGTGGGCCTACAGACAAGCCGTCCCTTAAAAAGAGGCGTCAACCCCTTTGGGGGTATTCGTATGGCGCGGCAAGCATGCGAGGCGTACGGCTATGCCTTGAGCGACAAGATAGAAGAAGAATTTCGCTACCGCACCACGCATAACGACGGCGTTTTTCGCGCGTATACGGACGAAATGCGTGCCGCCAGAAAATGCCATGTGATCACAGGGCTTCCCGACGCCTACGGCCGCGGCCGCATTATCGGCGACTACCGCCGCGTGGCGCTTTATGGCGTAGACCATTTGATTTCGGAAAAACAAAAGGATAAAAGAAATCTTGCAAACGGAGATTTAAACACGGATACCATTCGCCTTGAGGAAGAGCTTTTCCAGCAAATCACCTTCCTTGGCTATATGAAAGAAATGGCTGCCATGTACGGCTATGATATCAGCGAGCCGGCAAAAAATGCACGCGAAGCGATTCAGTGGACGTATTTTGCGTACCTCGCCGCCATCAAAGAGCAAAACGGCGCCGCCATGAGCCTTGGGCGCGTTTCAACCTTCTTTGATATTTATTTCGAGCGCGATTTTGCGCGCGGCATTTTAACAGAAGAAGGTGCACAGGAGCTACTCGACGATTTTGTTATGAAGCTACGCTGTGCACGCCACCTTCGCACGCCTGAATATAACGCCCTTTTCGGCGGTGACCCGATGTGGATTACGGAAGCTGTGGGCGGCATGGGCGAGGATGGGCGCACGCTCGTCACCAAATCGAGCTTCCGCATTCTCAACACGCTCTACACACTTGGCTCTTCTCCCGAGCCGAATCTTACGGTGCTTTGGTCGTCCGCGCTTCCTGCGCCGTTTAAAAAATATTGTGCACGCGTTTCGGTGGATACCGACTCGATTCAGTATGAAAACGATGACCTCATGCGTCCCATCTACGGGGATGATTACGCCATCGCCTGCTGCGTTTCTGCCATGCGCGTAGGAAAACAGATGCAGTTTTTCGGTGCACGTTGCAATCTGGCAAAGCTTCTTCTTATCGCGATAAACGGTGGGTATGATGCGGAAAGCGATATGCATATCGGGCCGCAGATGGAGCCTCTGCGTGGCGACGTGCTTTCCTTTGACGAGGTAGAAAAGCGGCTGGATACATATATCGAATGGCTTTCGCGCCTGTATGTAAACACGATGAACGTCATCCACTACATGCACGATAAATACGCCTATGAAAAGACGCAGATGGCGCTGCACGATACCGATGTCGACCGATTGATGGCATTCGGCGTGGCAGGACTTTCCGTCATTGCCGACTCGCTCTCCGCCATCAAATATGCCACCGTCAAGCCCATCCGCGATGAAAATGGTATCATCGTTGACTTTGAGACGGTCGGCGAT
>JAZNJV010000027.1:0-2962 GCA_045578225.1 Clostridia bacterium
CGCTTTTGCCGCTTATCGACAAGGCGCTCACGTCCGCAGGCAAGAAAATAGAGGAAATGGACGCTATCGCCGTCTCCGCCGGTCCCGGCTCCTTTACAGGGGTACGCATCGGTATGGGCACGGCAAAGGGCCTCGCGCTCGGCGCAGGAAAACCGATGATACTCGTGCCCACGCTCCTCGCGCTCGCCCAAAATGTATCGACATTTGCGGGCACCATCGTCCCGATGATGGACGCAAGGCGCGGCGAGGTGTATACGGCCGTATATAAAAGCCGCGGCGGCGAACTTTTCGAGGAAAAACCGATGTGCGCCATGGCGGTTGATGCGCTTTTGCCCACCCTTGACGAAGCCCTCTTCGTAGGGGACGGGGCGAGTGTGCATCGCGAGAAAATCGAAGAAGGGATGGGCGCCCGCGCCCACTTTGCACCGCCGCACCTTCTGTATCACAGAGCCTCCTCTGTGGCGTTAGCGGCAAAAAATTTACCGCTCGTATCGCCCCATGCGGCGGAGCCGATTTATCTCCGTCTTTCACAGGCAGAGCGGGAATATATGGAAAAGCAAGGAGAGAAAGTATGCTTGTAATTGGTAGTGACCACGGTGGATATACTCTTAAAGAAGCCATAAAAGAACATTTAACAAAGCGCAGCATTTCGTTTGTGGATGTAGGCTGCGACGGAGAGACGTGCGACTATCCCGACATTGCGCACGCCGCATGTGAAAAAATACAAAGCGGAGAAGCGAGAAGCGGCATTCTTTGCTGCGGCACAGGCATCGGCATATCCATGGCCGCCAATAAATACCGCGGCATTCGCGCGGCCCTTGTCTCGGAGCCGTTTTCCGCAAGGCTCGCGAAAGAGCATAATAATGCGAACATCTTATGCCTCGGCGGCCGTACCACGGGCGAAAATCTTGCAATCGAGTGCGTAGACGCATGGCTTGATGCCGCCTTTTTAGAAAAGCATCACACCGCACGCGTTTTTAAAATTCACAGACCTGAGGAAGAATAAGTTAAAAAGGCAAAGAAAGGAAGAGTCCGAGTATGAAATGTCCCTACTGCGATACCCAGGACAGCAAGGTGTTAGACTCCCGTCCCACGGAGGAAGGCGCATCCATTCGCCGTCGCCGTGAGTGCATGGCGTGCAAACGCCGCTTCACCACATATGAAAAAATTGAAGGCGTACCGATTATGGTCATCAAAAAGGACAAGGGCCGAGAGCCGTTTGACCGTGAAAAGCTCATGGGCGGCATCGTAAAGGCATGCGAAAAGCGCCCTGTTTCCGTGGAGATTATGGAGAATATGGTTTCCACCATCGAGAACATCATCCAAAATTCGCTCGACCGCGAAATCACCTCTACCCGCATTGGCGACCTTGTTATGGAACAGCTTAAAGGGATTGACGAGGTGGCCTATGTACGGTTTGCCTCCGTATACAGACAGTTTAAAGATATCAATACATTTATGCAGGAGCTTCGCAAGCTTCTGACGGAGAAATAAAGGAGAACGACACATGACAAAAGTAAGAACACGTTTTGCGCCCAGCCCTACGGGATATATGCATATCGGAAATCTTCGTACGGCGCTGTACGCCTACCTTCTGGCAAAATCCAAAGGCGGCGACTTCATTTTGCGTATTGAGGATACCGACCGCGAACGCTATGTAGACGGCGCGGTAGACCTTATTTATCACACGCTCGCCGAAACAGGCCTTGTGCACGATGAAGGCCCCGATGTGGGCGGCGAATTCGGCCCCTATGTACAGAGCGAACGCATGGGCATTTATAAAAAATATGCCGAAGAGCTTGTAGAGCGCGGTGGCGCGTACTACTGCTTCTGCACAAAGGAACGGCTTGATGAGCTTCGCACCAAACAGGAAGCGCTCAAAATTCCTTCGAAGTATGACGGACGTTGCGCTTCGCTTTCGAAAGAAGAGGTCCAGGCACGAATTGCGGCAGGAGAGCCGTACGTTATCCGCCAGAAAATCCCGAAGGAGGGCACCACGTCGTTTGACGATGCCGTATTCGGTACCATCACCGCACCGAACGAAACGCTCGACGATGCCATCCTTTTAAAGAGCGACGGCATGCCCACCTATAACTTCGCCAATGTAATTGACGACCATCTCATGGGCATCACCCACGTCGTACGCGGCAGCGAATACCTTTCCTCCACACCGAAGTATAACCTTCTTTACGAAGCCTTCGGCTGGGAAATCCCCGAATATATTCATTGCAGCGCCATTATGAAGGACGCACACAAAAAGCTTTCAAAGCGCGAAGGCGATGCTTCGTATGCGGACTTTGTGGACAAGGGGTATTTGAAAGACGCCGTATTAAACTATATCGCACTCCTCGGCTGGAGCCCCGGCGACGAACGCGAGGTGATGAGCCTTGACGATATGATAGAGCTTTTCGACGTAAAGGGCATCAGCAAATCCCCCGCGATTTTTGACGAGGCAAAGCTTCGCTGGCTCAACGGCGAATATATCCGCGCGCTTTCCCCTGAAGAATTCCACGAGAAAGCCATGCCGTACTATGAAAAGTGCATCCATAGAGATGTAGACCTTACAATGCTCAGCAGCGTTCTCCAGCAGCGCACGGAAAAGCTTTCGGATATCGAAGAGCAGATTGACTTTATCGACGCACTTCCCCAGTATGATAAAGAACTCTATTGCCATAAGAAAATGAAGACCGACACAGAAAATTCCCTTACCTCGCTCGAAGCGATTTTGCCGCTTCTTGAAGGCATGGAAACTTGGACAAAGGACAATTTACACGAAGCCCTTTTAGGTCTTGCCCAGAAGATGGAAGTGAAGAACGGCATCATTTTGTGGCCGCTTCGCACAGCCCTTTCGGGAAAAGCCTTTACCCCCGGCGGCGGTATTGAGCTTGCGGCAATCCTCGGGAAAGAGGAAAGTCTCGAAAGAATCCGAAAAGGAATCACACTGCTTCGTGCAGAATAGGAG
>JAZNJV010000028.1:0-22950 GCA_045578225.1 Clostridia bacterium
GAAAGGTCTTCCGCTCGCCTATAACAAGGACATGCAGGAAGATAAGGAGCAGATTTTTGATGCTGTAGATACCGTGCTTTTGTGCCTCCCCGTCTTTACGAACATGGTAAACACCATGCGCGTTCGTGAGGATGTGATGTACAGGGGCGCCGGCGGCGGCTTTACAAATGCCACCGATGCGGCGGACTATCTCGTGAAAAAAGGTCTCCCCTTCCGCGAAGCGCATGAAGTTATCGGAAAGCTTGTATTTTACTGCATCAGTAAAGACTGTGCACTTGACGCACTTTCTCTTGACGAGTTCAAATCGTTCTCGCCGATTTTTGAGGAAGATGTGTACGAGGCGATAAGCCTTGCCACGTGCGTAAACGAACGCGCACTGCCCGGCGGCCCCGCAAAAAGCTCGGTGCTCGCTTCCATCGAAAAGTGTGAAAGCTTTCAGAAAAGTTTTTCTTTATAAGTAAAAAGGAGTAGCGATTGCTACTCCTTTTCTATTCTTCGCACAGATTTCTGTGCTTTTTTATTTTTCCAACATCTTATCCGCTTTACAGAGAAGCGCAAGCACGCAGCCTTCGTGTACGCGCACTTTGGCGGTATTCTCTATAATTTCATTGCTGATGCCCAAAGTGTCGCCTGCGGCGATTTTTGCGCGTGTGGCGGTGTATTTTGTGCCGCTTACAGACACCACCGCATCCCCATAGAAGGGCAAGACGGAAAAATATCGGTTTGGACGCTTTTCGAACACAGCTTCGTCAAACACAGGGCAAATATAGGTATCCGCATCTTCCATAGAAAGTACACCCCCGCGGTCCTTTGCCCATTTTATAAGCCCAATGTTTCCGAGAAAATGGTCCACCCTGCCCCCGATTGCGCCAAGAACGTACATCTCACGAAATCCTTTCGAAAGCGCATGACGGATGGCAAGTTGCAAATCCGTTTCGTCTTTTTCTGCCGGGAAGGTTTCCCTTGGAATCCCTTCAGGAAGCGGCTCCTCTATGCTATCAAAGTCCCCGAGCAAAAAGGCAGGCACGATGCCGAGCTTTCGGGCATATGTATAGCCGCGGTCAGCACAGATAATATAGTCCCCTTCGGAAGGTGTAAAAAACGAATATTCTTCTCCCGGCGCGGCGGCAAAAATGACCGCACGCCCTTTTTTATGCGTCTGCATTAGCCTTTATATGCAAGCTCGCGGAACTTGCGAATGGCTTCGGCCGGGTCTTCTGCATAGTACACAGCCGCCCCCGCTACGATAACGTTGGCGCCGGCCTCGGTAACATCATAAATGTTCTGGTGGCCGATGCCGCCGTCAATCTGGATGTCCACATCCGGTGCCATAGCGCGGATTTCGCGAACCTTCGGCAGTACCTCAGGCAAAAACTTCTGTGCCGTAAAGCCGGGGTTTACGCTCATAACGAGAATCATATCCGCAAGATGCATAACTTCGCGAATCGCCGAGGCCGGTGTGCCGGGATTCAAGGCAAGGCCTGCCTTTATGCCGAGCGCGCGAATCTGCTGCAATGCTCTGTGAATATGACGGGTGGCTTCTACATGCACGGTGATAATATCGGCGCCTGCTTTATGAAAGGCAGGAATGTACGCTTCGGGATTTTCAATCATAAGATGCACGTCCATTACAAGGTTCGAGCATTTACGAAGGGTTTCTACCGTGCCCATGCCAAACGAAAGGTTCGGAACGAAATGGCCATCCATAACGTCAATGTGCAAATACTCTGCACCGGCTTTCTCTACAAGCTCGGCCTGTTCTCTCAGTGCGCCGAAATCGGCGGCTAAAATCGACGGGGAAATTTTAATCATAGTTATTCTTCCTTTCCTATTTTCCAAAATTTGTTTTCGCGAAGCTTTTCGTAAAAATACAAATAGCTTTCGTACCTTTTTTGATGGATTTTTCCTGCCTCCACGGCTTCCTTTACGGCGCAACCGGGTTCTGTATGATGTGCGCACCCCGCGAATCTGCAAGGCTCCTCAATTGCCGCAATTTCTGGATATAAGGCGGCGAGGCCGTCTGCCGTGATGCCCGGCAGTTCTACACGGGAAAATCCGGGCGTATCCAGAATAAAGCCGCCAAAGGAGAGCGGGAAAAGCTCCACGTGGCGTGTAGTGTGGCGACCGCGCAAAAGGCGTTCACTCACCTCACCTGTTTCCATAGAGAAGTTTTCGGAAACAGCGTTTAAAATGCTGGATTTACCAACGCCGGAATTTCCGGCAAGTGCCGTCACAGCATTTTGGAGATGCGGACGAAGCGACAAAACCCCTTCTTCCTCTTTCGTGCTCGTTACCACCACCGGGTAGCCGGCGAGCGCGTACACCTTACGAAAGGCTTCGACTTCCGCATCGTCTATCAAATCACTTTTATTTATACAAAGCATCGCCGGAATGTGCGCGGCTTCTGCCGAAAGGAGAAACGCATCAATCATATACATGTCTACCTTCGGAGAAACAAGCGAGGCGACAACGAGAATTTTGTCGATATTGGCAACCGGCGGACGAATCATTTCATTTTTCCGCGGCAGAATCTCTGTCACATAATCAAAGGACGGCGAAAGTTCTACCCTGTCCCCTACGCGCGGCACCAGTTTTTCGCGGCGAAACCTTCCTGACGCGCGTGTTTCATAAAGCGTTCCATCCTCGGTGCGAACGTAATAAAATCCGCCTATGCCTTTTGTGATAATCCCTTGCGTGATCTATCGCTCCCTTCCCCTTACTCAAACGTTACAGGGACATTTTCCTTGTAAATGGTATTGTCCAAATAAATACTTACGCTGCGCGTGCCCGTCTCGCCCTTCAAATGAATGGTTATGGGCGAAAGTGCTGTTTCGAAGGCGCCTTCAAAAAGAGTTCTATCGCCGTCTACCACGCGAACGGTTGCACTTTCCTTTTCCTGCGGCAAATCGAGGCGCAGGGTGTATGTGCCCGTTTGGGCAGTAGATTCACCAGGGCCGCTGGAAATTACAATATCAATGGCGGTGCCGGAAGAAATCATATTGCCTTCTTTGGCAGACTGCCGTATCACAGTCCCTTTTTTCTTGGTACTGGATTCTTCTGTGACGCTTCCAACGGAAAGGTCATTTTCCCGAATGGCACGGCGCGCCTCCTCTTCCGTTAAGCCCAAAAGGCCGGGAACGGCCACTTCTACCTCATTTTTTCCGCGGCTAACATGTAAAATTACAGTGTCGCCCGTGCGAAGGGCATACCCGGAATCAGGGTTTGTGCGAATGATATCCCCTGCATCCACATCATCGGAATACTCCTCCGAAATCTGCGGTACAAGCCCCATTTCGCGAAGCTCTCGTTCTACCTTGCGGTAATCCTCGTTCTTATAATCCGCGAGCTCAATTTTTTGGGCACCGCGGCTTACGGTTACCATAATGGTTTCCCCTTTTTGTATGCTTGTGCCCTCTCCCTTATCCTGCCCCATAATAAAGCCTTCAGGGATGGTGCTACTGTAGCTTGTGCCTTGCTCTTCAATCTGAATGTCCTTATATTTGCCACGTGCTTCCTCAATAGACATATTGAGAAGCGACGGCACCTGCATTTCTCTCGTTTTCTGTGTGGGGAAGATAAACCGCAAAAGGAAAAAGCCCATAATACCAATCAAAATGACAGCGGTGGAAATCGCGGCTGCAATGGCTATCGTGTCTTCCTTTTTCGGATTCTTTTTCTTTCCGGCATGCGGCATTTTGCCCTTCTCAGTCTCTTCTGCATTGGCAAGCCCCGGCAGCTTTCTGGTGGAAAACTTATCGCTATGTACCGGTACCGTTTCTGTACCGAGTACCGCATGCAAATCTTCTAAAAGTGCCGAAACCGAAGCATATCTCTCGTTTTGGTCTTTTGCCATCGCTTTTAAGATAATGGCCTCTACTTCTTCGGGAATCTGAGAATTTTCAAGCGACGGCGGCATGGGCGCTTCCTCTAAATGCTTCATAGCCACTGCCACGGGGGTTTCCCCGTCAAAGGGCAATTTGCCTGTAAACATTTCATACATCACAACGCCGAGCGAATAAATATCACTTCTCTGGTCGGTAAACCCGCCTCTAGCCTGCTCGGGGGATGCGTAATGAACAGAGCCTATCGCGGTGCTACCGGCTACCGTGGTAGACTCGCTGACGGCACGCGCGAGGCCAAAGTCCGTCACCTTCAAAACGCCTTCGTTTGTGATAATAATATTATGGGGTTTAATATCACGGTGGATAATGCCCTTCGCATGGGCATGCTCAAGAGCAGACGCAATCTGGCAGGTGAAATCCACCGCTTCATTGACGGACAACACACCTTTTCTGTGCATGTACTCTTTGAGTGTGATGCCTTCTATGCATTCCATAACAATATAATTGAGTTTTCCATGCCGACCTACGTCGAAAACGGAAACTACATTCGGGTGCGTAAGGCTTGCCGCCGCCTGCGCCTCAATTGTAAAGCGTTTTAGAAACTCTTCATCCTCCTGAAACTCGGGACGTAGAATTTTGACTGCTACATTGCGGTTTAAAAGGCGACATTTTGCTTTATACACGATGGCCATACCACCGGCACCAATGTTTTCCAAAAGCTCATAGCGGGTACTTAAAACCGAACCTACCATTTACGCTTCCTCCTTTAGCAATTTTTTAATCACAATTGCCGTTATGTTATCTTTTCCTCCGTTTTGGTTGGCGCGGGCAATCAAATTGTCCACAACCTCCTCCATTCGATTCGAAGAAATCAGCATGTTCTTGATGTCGCTGTCCGTGAGCATATTGCTGAGTCCGTCAGAACACATTAAAAGAATGTCATCCTTCTGGAGTGTCATTTCTATAAAATCCGCACGCACGGTACTATTTGTACCAACCGCGCGGGTAATCACATTTTTATTCGGGTGTTTTTCCGCCTCTTCCTCGGTGATGGCCCCGTCCCGAAGAAGCTCTTCCACAAGCGAATGGTCACGCGTAAGCTTCGTAAGCGTCCCCTCGCGCAAAAGATATACGCGGCTATCGCCGACGTGCGCGATATACAAAACATCAAAGTCGAGAAGACACACATCTGCAGTTGTGCCCATGCCGTGAAGCGCCTCGCTTTCCTTCGCGCGCGTATAGACGACGTTATTGGCATACGAGACCGCGTTTTTCAAAATACGCTCAGCCTTGGCACTGTCAAGATCCATCGTACTTTGCATGCGAAGGTACGTTTCGATGCTCTCGGCCGCCGTTCGGCTTGCCACATCGCCGCTTTTGTGGCCGCCCATGCCATCACACAGGATGAACAGCCTTGGTCTCACCTCGGCAGAAGCGAGGCAAAAGTCCTGATTCATTTGTCGTTCTTTTCCGATATCGGTTTTGGCTGCAAAAGCAATCATAGGCTTTTCCCCTTTTTGGCACGGCGAAGCTGCCCGCAGGCGGCATCGATATCCGCGCCCATTTTCCGGCGTACCGTAACCTGCACTCCGGCTTTCTCCAGTATATTCGAAAACATAGCCGCAACTTCTCGGCTACTACGGCGGAATGTGCGTTCCTCAATGCTGTTTACAGGAATGAGGTTTACATGAAAGGCGCCGCTTTTTCCGATTCTTTGTGCCAGTTCCTCTGCACACGCCGCGCTATCGTTTACGCCACGAATCAGGGCGTATTCGAACGTGACGCGTCTGTGTGTTTTTTCGAAATAGGCCTGACTTTCCGAAAGAAGTGCATCTATCGAAACGCTTTTTGCAATCGGCATCAGCGTTTTTCGAATCTCATCGTTTGGTGCATGAAGCGAAATGGCAAGATTTATCGGTAGTTTTTCTTCCGCGAGTCTTTGCATACCGGAGAGGATACCGCAGGTAGAAAGTGTAATATGCCGTGCGGAAATACCAAGCCCTTCCGGATGGATGGCGTTTCGAATAAAGGTAAGCACGTTGTCATAGTTATCGAGCGGCTCGCCGCTCCCCATAATTACAATGTGCGAAATTTTCGTGCCGAGGTCTTTTTCGGCGGCGAGCACCTGCCCGATAATTTCGCCGGCCGTAAGATTCCTGTCCAGTCCGTCAATCGTGGAGGCACAAAACGCACAGCCCATGCGGCAACCCGCCTGAGAGGATACACAAATCGTATTCCCGTGGCGGTACGGCATCACTACGCTTTCTATTCCCACATCATCGTGCATGCGGAAAAGATATTTCACCGTGCCGTCTATTTGGGAAACGAGCTTTGTATCGATACGCGGAAGCTCTGTA
Source organism: Clostridia bacterium (assembly GCA_045578225.1). Lineage (GTDB taxonomy): Bacteria > Bacillota > Clostridia > UMGS1883 > UMGS1540 > SIG447. The sequence continues at coordinate 6,200 of JAZNJV010000028.1, forward strand.
TAAAATTCTTCCTCGAGCCTTTTTCGAAGATCTTTTGGGATGTTCGTCATCTCGGAAGGCGCGGCCAGTGCGTATAGCCATTTATAAATCTGTTTCGCGCGAAAGGCCGGAACATCCGAAAGCACCTCTCCAAGACCCTCGGGCGTAAAATCATATATATTCACTTTCATCTCTTCCTAATCTTTGCAATAAAGAATCCGTCCGTATTATCCTTATGCGGGAGTAACTGCCGATACGGCTCAAAAAGCGAAAACTCCGGATGTTTTTCTAAAAATGCATCCACGACATCCTCGTTTTCGATGCGGTTTATCGTGCAGGTGCAGTACAAAAGGTCGCCACCGTCCCGCACGTACTTTGCGGCTGTTTCTAAAATGGCTTCTTGGGTTTTGGCGAGCGCCTTACTATCTTCCATAGTTCTTTGCCACTTAATATCCGGCTTTTTCCGAATAATCCCGAGCCCCGAACAAGGCACATCTACCATAACCTTATCATAGTACCCTATACAGGCTGTGTCAAGAGCGCGCGCATCCTGCGTTTTGACGTTAATAATGGAGATGCCGAGGCGGTTTGCATTTTTACGGATAAGCTCTGTTTTATGGGCATGAATGTCCCACGCCATAATTTCGCCCTCGTTTTGCATAAGCTCCGCCATATGCGTTGTTTTTCCGCCCGGAGCGGCGCACATATCGAGAACACGGTCGCCGCTGTGCGGGTCAAGCGTAAGGCTTGCCATCTGTGCCCCGATATCCTGAATGGAAAGGAGCCCCTCTCGAAACATATCGGTTTCTGCGATATTCGAAGGCTCTTCTATATGTAGGCCATAAGGGGTGGCCGTTTTATGTGCTTTGCAAACGCTTTCTATTTCCCCTATGGTTGTCTTTAAAGGATTTACCCGTATGGAAAGCGGCGGCACGGCATTGCCGGCTTTCAGTAACGCCTCGCATTCCACGGCGCCAAACTGCTGCATCCACATGTCCACGAGAAAGTCGGGATACGAATACTCTACCGCAAGCCTTTCCTTTAAGTTTGTAGGCAGCTGAAAGCCGCGACGTAGAATATTCCGGAGCACCCCGTTTACGTATGAAGAAGCCGAGTATGCATGGCGCTTTGCCATATTCACGGCTTCATTCACCGCCGCGCGGGAGGGAATGCGATCCATAAATCGAAGCTGATATACCGCCATGCGGAGAATTTCGCGTATGGCGGGCGTCAGGCTCTTTACCGGCCTTGCCGATACGGCTTCAATCTGGTAATCGATAAAACGTACATTCTGCACGGTGCCGTATACAAGGCTTGTGGCGAGCGCCTTATCCCGTCTTTCGAGTTTAGAAGACGCAAGGCCGTTTTTAACCGCCAAATCCGCATAGGCACCTTTTTCTGTAATTTCAAGTAAAATTCGAAGGGCTGTTTCTCTCGGCATTAGTCTCTCCTTCTACCATTTCCCGCTAAAAGCAAAAGTCTCAAAAGTTGCAACACGGCACTTGCAGCCGCAGCAATATACGTAAGCGCCGCCGCAGAAAGTACCTTTTTCGCACCCTTCGTTTCCTCGGCATCGAGAAAACCGATTTCATACACCGTAGTAAGCGCGCGGCGGCTCGCATTGAGCTCTACCGGAAGGGTAACGAGCTGAAACGCCACAACGCCTGCATAGAGAAGAATGCCTACGGGAATCAATGCCTCAAAGGCAGAGAACAAAATTCCGATAATGACAAGCGGAAGCGCGATGGTGGAACCGATTTGCGCCACCGGCAGCACGGTATTTCTAAGCTTTATGGGATAATAGCCTGTGTTATGCTGAATGGCGTGCCCCACCTCATGCGCTGCAACGCCGACGGCCGCAATCGAGGCGCCGCCATACACGGCAGAAGATAGCCGCACTACATTGGCACGCGGGTCATAATGGTCACTCAAATTGCCACCGATTTGTTCGATTTTGACGTGGTTAAGGCCATTTCTGTCTAAAATTCTTCTTGCTGCCTCCGCGCCCGTAAGGCCGCGACTATTGCCTACCTTCGAAAACTTTGCGTATGTGCTCTGCACCCTCGTTTGGGCAAACAGCGCCAGTATAATTGCCGGCAGCAAAATCAAATATGTGGGATCATAATAAAAATACGGCATTTTTTATTCCTTTCCGGCGGCTAGGCGCCAAATACGGTCCCCTCGGGAATGGGGTTTCCTAAAAGGCATGCCTCCGCCGTCATCTTCTTTTTACCGGCAAGCTGCAGTTCTAAAATTTCGATTGCGCCGGTACCTGTCGCCACAATAAGCTTTCCGCGGCTTTTTAAAACCTCGCCTGGTTTTCCTTTCCCTTCCGCTTCTTTTGCGGCTATAATCTTTATCCGTTCCCCATCTATAGAGGAATATGCACCGGGCCACGGAAATAATCCGCGAACGGTATCTAAAATCTCGCGAGTGGTCTTTCCCCACTGAATATTTCCAAGCTCTTTTGTAAGAAGCGGTGCGTAGGTGGATGCGCCGTCATCTTGTCTGGCGCGCGGAGCGGTGCCTGCCTCTATTTGGGAAAGCGTTTCCACCGCAAGGAGCGAGGCTGCACTTGCAAGCTTATCGTGAAGCGAAGCCGCTGTATCGTCCTTTTCAATCGGCACGTGCGCTTTTAAAATCATATCGCCCGTGTCAAGGCCCTTTTCCATATACATACTGGTAACGCCCGTTTCTTCTTCACCGTTTAAAATGCTCCACTGAATTGGCGCCGCCCCTCTGTATTTCGGAAGAAGGGAAGCGTGCATGTTAATGCACCCGTATTTCGGGAAGGATAGCACATATTCAGGAAGAAGCTTTCCATATGCTACCACCACGATGATATCAGGCTTTTTTTCTTCGAGATACGGTAAAATGGCCTTATCCCGCAGGGTTTCGGGTTGATAGACGGAAAGGCCAAGTGCCTCAGCACATTTTTTAACGGCCGTAGGCTCTACGCGCATTCCGCGGTTTTTCGGTTTATCCGGTTGAGAAATCACGCCTACGATTTCGTGCCCCGCACGATAAAGCCCCTCCAAAACCGCCACTGCAAAATCAGGCGTCCCCATATATACAACTCGCATTTTGTTATTCCTCTCGTTTTTCAATTTCATCGGCGCGGTCTACGAACAAAACGCCGTCCAAATGGTCAAGCTCATGGCAAACGGCACGGGCAAAAAATCCCGATACTGTTTTTTCAAAAGCGTTTCCGTTTCGGTCAAGCGCGCGTACGGTTACGGTTTCGGGGCGTTTTACCGTGCCGACATATTCCGGCACGCTAAGGCACCCTTCTGCGCCATCCTGCTCCCCTTCGCTAGCCACGATTTCGGGGTTTATGAGTTCAATATAGCCATCGCCGAATTCTTCGCCGACATCAATGACCACAACGCGCCGCAAAACGCCAACCTGCGGTGCAGCAAGGCCTACGCCGCCGGCTTCGTACATGGTTTCGCGCATATCCTCTAAAAGCGTATGGATACGCTCGCCTATTTCCTCTACTTCTCTCGATCTTTTACGAAGAAGATCGTCACCAATAATTCTAATATTTCTGGCGGACATACTGATTTTCCTTTCTTACGTTCGTATTCAAATCGAAGTGGGATTTACGTCTACAATCACCGAAAGCTCTTTTTCGCTTTCTACCACCTCGCGAAGACGGGCAGCCATGTCTTTTGAAAGTTTCCCTTTAAACCACACATGCCACCTGTACATATTTTTAACTTTATGGACGCTGCACGGGGCCGCGCGGAAAAGCTGAATGCTGCCTCCGAGCGCCGCTTCCACTTTCTTGTGTAGCGCGACGGCGGCACTTTGCACCTTTGCTTCTTCCCGTCCCGAAATGAGTATATTTATTATATCACAAAAAGGCGGATAATTCAAAGCTTTTCGAAGAATTATTTCCTCTTCATAAAACGCTTTATAATCATGCCTCGCGGCCTGTAAAATGACGGGACTCTCGGGCGAATAAGTTTGAATAATCGTTCTGCCCTCTTTTTGTCCGCGCCCACTTCTGCCGGACACCTGTGTAATAAGGCTAAATGTGCGCTCTCCGGCGCGGTAATCGCCCATCCCGAGCGATTGGTCGGCATTCAAAACACCAACGAGGGTTACATTTGGAAAGTCGAGCCCTTTGGCAATCATTTGCGTACCCAGGAGAATTTCTATATTTTCATCGCGAAAGCGCGTTAAAATTTTCTCATGCGCTTCTTTTTTTTGCGTAGTATCCACATCCATACGAATCACGCGCGCCGAAGGAAACTCTTCTTCTGCCGCCTCTTCGATTTTTTGTGTGCCTGTGCCGTGTCCCGTAAGGTGCGGGCTGTGACACGCAGGGCACTCTTTTGTATTTTTTTTACGGTAGCCGCAGTGATGACAGTTTAAGGTGTCACTAAAGCTATGATACGTAAGGGATATACTGCAGTTTGGGCACATTTCCACATAGCCACAGCTTCTGCAGGAAACAACGGTGGAATACCCGCGCCGATTTAAAAACAAAATGCTCTGCTCGCCCAAATTTATATTTTTTTCTATCTCCGCGCGAAGTGCCGCGCTTATGGGAGAAGTGTTGCCGCGGCGAAGCTCCTCACGCATATCCACAATTGCGGATGCGGGAAGCGGGGCATCGTTATACCGCGTCTCCATTTCCAGTAGCGCATACGTGCCACTTTTCGCATGGTAATAGCTTTCGAGTGACGGTGTAGCCGAAGCAAGTAGAAGCTTTGCCCCTTCGACCTTTGCGCGGCACATGGCCACCTCACGCGCATGGTACCGTACGCCCGTTTCGGATTTGTACGTATCCTCATGCTCCTCGTCAATCACAATGAGCCCTAAGTTTTTACAAGGGGCAAATATGGCGCTTCTGGCGCCTACCGCAACGCGTGCTTCCCCACGCGCAATACGAAGCCACTCATCATGGCGTTCACCGAGGGAAAGGCCGCTATGAAGGACCGCCGTTGTGCGCCCGAAGCGGCTTAAAAAGCGGCTGACCATTTGATGCGTCAGCGCAATTTCGGGAACGAGCACGATGGCGCTTTTCCCTTCCCCTAAAGCTTTTTCAATCGCCTTAAGATAAACCTCCGTTTTGCCGCTACCGGTAACGCCACGAAGGAGCATCGGTACAAACGGCTTTTCGGGGTGTTTTTCTATACGGTCTGCCGCCGCTTTCTGCTCAGCAGTGAGTTGCGTTTCTTCGCTTTTTTCACGCCTCGCCTCTTTATGTGGCGTGCGGAGAACTTCTATCTCTTCCGCTTCCAAAACGCCGTTTTTAATAAGCGTTCGCACGGTGGACGCGCTACAAGAAGCAAAAAGGCACAAATCCGCCATGGACAGACACTCGCATTCCTGCATGATACGAATGGCTCTGCCCGCGGCTTCCGACACTTTTTTCTGCGGTAATGCCGAAAGACGCACCACGCGCATACGGCGCACGCCGATTTTCTTCTCTGTCGTATGTGAAACCGTAATCGCGCCCTTTTGAAGGAGACTATTTACCGCCGCGCGTGTACGCTCTCCCAGGGCTTCCTTTAAAACAGGAAAAGCGCATATCTCACCGTTTTCGGTCAAAATATCCGCTACTTTCTTTTCCATATTGTCCATAGGCACGTCCGGATTTATAAGGCGCACCCACTCCGTAAGGCTCGCCGCCGAGCCGGGGGGCAAGAAGAGTTTAATCGCATCCGCAAAAGTGGAAAAATACCGATTTTTAATCCAGTACGCCTCGAGAAGCTTCTCTCGGTCAAAAAGCGGCGCCTCGTCTAAAACCTCGGCAATATCCTTGCAGCCTTTGTCCTCTTTCCCCTCTTCCACCTTGATGACATAGCCGATGGCATGGCGGTTTCCGCCGCCGAATGGGACGCGCACGCGCACACCTACCTGCACCGATGCTAAAAGAGCCTCGGGAATACGATAGGAAAAGCCTTTATCCACTTGTCGTATACGGCTGTCAATAATGACGCTTGCTTTTTTCAATCCCATTCACCGTCTTTGATACAGATTATTCTTCCTCTGCGTTTACAGAATCCTCCGAAAGGGGCGCTACCGTTTCAATTAAACCCGCCGCCACTTCATTGACCGCAATGGTAACAGGCTTGTCAGACTCCACTTTTACAAGCGGGGCCGTAGTGTCGAGCGCGAGTTCTCTTGCACGCTTTGCCACAATCATCGCAAGCGTATATCGGCTGTCCATATTCTGCATCAGTTCGCTGATTCCGGGTTTAATCATCATAACACATTCTCCTTTACAAATTCTCTTTTTCGTGTACTGCGGCTTTCTTCTGCCACACATATCGCAGAAAGCGTATCTGCCGCTTTCTCCGCCACATCGTTTACTACGATGTATGTATACCTATCTGCAAGCGCAAGTTCTTCTTTTGCGCGTGAAAGGCGCGCCTCAATTACGTCGGCCTGTTCCGTCTGCCGGCCTACAAGGCGATTTCGAAGTTCCTCCATAGAGGGGGGCGCGATGAAAATGAATACGCCCTCGGGGTACGAATCCATGACCTGCATGGCACCCTGCACTTCAATTTCCAAGATAACATCAATGCCCTGTTCGAGCTTTTCCATGACTTCTTTTCGGGGCGTGCCGTAATAATTATCACAAAAGCAGGCGCTTTCCAAAAAGCCGCCCTTTTCCCGAAGCTCTAAAAAGGCTTCTTTTTTTAGAAAATAGTAATTTACGCCGTCTTCCTCGCCCGGGCGCGGTGCGCGCGTTGTGGCAGATATCGAATAAAACATATCGGGATGCTTTGGCAAAAACGATGCCATCACCGTACCCTTTCCTGCCCCGGACGGACCGGAAATTACATATAAAATGCCTTTACGCATGGTCTGTTTCCTCCGTATCGTCCACACTCGCAAGTCTCCCGGCGGCCGTATCCGGCAAAATAGCCGACAAGACTACGTGGCCGCTATCCATAATGAGAACCGCCCTTGTTCTTCTTCCGTATGTGGCATCAATGGCCATGCCGTTTTCCTTAGCCTCCTGCACAATGCGCTTTATGGGCGCCGATTCGGGGCTTACGATAGCAATCACGCGGGAAGAGGAAACGACGTTTCCAAACCCAATGTTAAAAAGCTTCATGAAAAACTCCTTATTCCACGTTCTGAATCTGCTCGCGCAGCTTTTCAATCACCGCTTTGATATCAATTACGAGCTTTGCAACCTCAAGGTCGTTGCATTTGGAGCCTACGGTATTGATTTCGCGGTTCATCTCCTGCACCAGAAAATCCATCTTGCGGCCTATCGGCTCTGTCGCTTCCAAAAATGTGCGCATCTGCAAAATATGGCTGCGCAGACGAATCAGTTCCTCATTTACGTTTACCTTATCTGCAAAGATGGCTACCTCATTTAAAAGGCGGCCTTCATCAATCGGCACATTTTCGAGGATTTCGCGCATACGTGCTTCAAGGCGTGCTCTATATTCCGAAACAATTTTCGGCATACGCGCTTCCACCTCGCCAACGAGCACTTCCATCGCATCGGTGTTTCCGGAAAGGTCCTCAAAAAGCTGCTCGCCTTCCTTCTCGCGCATGGCCGCATGTGCCTCTACCGCTTCTTTTACGGCTTCGCACACAAGCGCTTCGATAGCCTCGGCGTCCTCCTCGGCACGTTCTACGGAGAATACATCCGAAAAACGGGCAATATCGCGAAGCGTAATGGCATCGGCGATGCCGAGCGTTTCACGAAGTTCCAAAAGGGCCGCATGATAGCCTTTGGCAATATCGAGATTTACAGAAACCTCTCCAGTTTCGCCCGAAAGACCTTCCACCGATAAAAACACATCGACCTTGCCGCGGCTGATGCCCTTACCGAGCACTTTGCGGATAGCATCTTCCAAAAACGCATAGCTGCGCGGTGTTTTTACGTTTACATCGCTGTAGCGGTGGTTTACGCTTCGAATTTCTACCGTGAATTTTTTATTACAGCCGGTGCGTTCACCGCTTCCGTAACCGGTCATACTCTTTATCATTCGTATTACCTCACTACAATGTTAATTAGCTTATTGGGAACGGCGATAACCTTTACAACTTCACGCCCTTCTGTAATCGCTTTTGCATCTTCACTTTCCATGGCGAGTTTTTCAAGTTTCTCACGGGAGAGGCCGGAGGGTACCGTCATCTTGCCGCGGATTTTGCCGTTTGCCTGCAAAACGATTTCAATCTCATCGTCCACCGTTTTGGCTTCGTCATATGTCGGCCATGCGGCGGCGTGGAGATAGCCTTCAAACCCTGCCATCTGCCACATTTCTTCTGTGATATGCGGTGCAGTGGGGTTTAAGAGAAGGAGGAAGGTGCGAAGCTCTGCACGGTTGATCTTGCCAAGCTTATAAATATCGTTTAAGAGACTCATGAGTGCCGCAATTGCGGTGTTAAACTTCATCTTCTCAATATCGTCTGTAACCTTTTTAACGGTTTTGTGCATAGCGCCTTCCAGTTCGCTGCTGTAGGCGTCGCCATCGCAAAGCATGGGCATAAGGTTCCATACGCGTTCGAGGAACTTATGGCAACCCTTTACGCCGTTTGTGCCCCTCGGCGTCGTCTGGTCAAAGGCACCGATGAACATTTCATAGGTGCGGAGCGTGTCGGCGCCGAAGTTTTCTACAACTTCATCGGGGTTTACAACGTTACCGCGCGACTTCGACATTTTTTCGCCGTTTTCGCCCAAAATCATGCCGTGCGAGGTACGCTTTGCATACGGCTCCTTCATCTTTACAACACCGATGTCGTAAAGGAACTTATGCCAGAATCTCGAGTAGAGAAGGTGGAGCGTGGTGTGCTCCATACCGCCGTTATACCAGTCAACCGGAAGCCAGTAGTCAAGTGCTTCCTCAGATGCAAGTGCATCGGAATTCGTCGGGTCAATATAGCGGAGGAAATACCAAGAAGAGCCTGCCCACTGCGGCATTGTGTCGGTTTCACGGCTTGCCGGGCCGCCACAAGCGGGGCATGTGGTCTGGATCCAATCGGTTGCCTTGCAAAGCGGAGATTCCCCTTCCGGACCCGGAGCAAAGTTTTCAATTTCAGGGAGTGTGAGCGGGAGCTGGTCTTCCGGAACGGGAACCCAGCCGCACTTTTCGCACCAAACGAGCGGAATCGGCTCGCCCCAGTATCTCTGGCGGGAGAAGAGCCAGTCACGCAGTTTGTAGTTTACACGGCGCTGGCCGATGCCTTTTTCCGTCAAAAAGTCCATAATTTTTTCCATGGCGTCTTTAACCTGCAGACCATCGAGCATGCCGGAATTTACCATAGTGCCCGAAGCTACATCGGTGTAGGCTTCCTTCTGGACGTCCTCCCCGCCTGCCACAACCTCGATAATCGGGAGGTCGAACTTTTTCGCAAACTCCCAGTCACGTGTGTCATGTGCAGGTACAGCCATGATGGCGCCTGTGCCATACGTCATAAGTACATAGTCAGAAATCCAAACCGGAATTTCTTTCCCGTTTACGGGGTTTACGGCCATAACGCCGGAAAGCGGCACGCCCGTCTTGTCCTTATTAAGCTCGGTACGTTCGAGCTCAGACTTATGGGCCGCTTCTTTTCTGTAGGCTTCAATATCGTCAAAGTTTGTAATGTATTCCCGAAGCTCGTCAATATACGGATGCTCGGGCGAGAGAACCATGTATGTGGCGCCAAAAAGCGTATCGGGGCGCGTTGTGAAAACGCGGACCGTTTTGTCGCCGCGCGTAAGGCGAAAGTCTACCTCTGCCCCGTCAGAACGGCCAATCCAGTTTACCTGCTGCGTTTTTACCTTGTCGATAAAATCCAGATCCGCAATATCGTCAATGAGACGCTGGGCATATTCTGTGATTTTAAGCATCCACTGGCTCTTGCGCTTTTGCACAACCTCGCCGCCGCAGCGTTCGCACTTGCCGTTTACAACCTCTTCGTTTGCAAGGCCGACCTTACAGCTTGTACACCAGTTAATGGGCATTTCCTGTTTATAGGCAAGGCCCTTTTCGAAAAGCTTTAAAAAAATCCACTGCGTCCACTTATAATACGCAGGGTCTGTAGTATTTACTTCTCTGCCCCAATCAAAAGAAAACCCTATGCTTTTGAGCTGACGGCGGAAGTTTGCAATATTTTTCTCCGTAACCACGGCCGGATGAATGTTATTTTGAATAGCAAAGTTTTCAGTAGGAAGACCGAAAGCATCCCAGCCCATCGGGTACAGAACATTATACCCGTCAAGGCGGCGCTTTCTTGCCACAATATCCATCGCCGTGTAGCTGCGCGGATGCCCTACGTGGAGGCCGTGCCCCGACGGATACGGGAATTCTACGAGCGCATAAAACTTCGGCTTATCCGATTTGTTTTCTGCACGGAAGGTTTCGTTCGTGTACCAAAATTCCTGCCATTTCTTTTCAATTTCTCCAAAATTGTAATGCATCTTGCAATCGTTCCTTTCTTATTCCTCAAACGCAAGTTCTACGCGCCCCGCATCGGCCCAAAGCCGCTCGAGAGCATAAAACTCACGGATATCTTTTTTGAAAATGTGTACTACTACGCTTCCAAAATCGAGAAGCACCCATGCCCCCTCACGAAGACCCTCCGCACGAAGAAGTGTTTCGCCACGCTCTGCGGCCTTTTCGATGAGCGTATCCGCAAGCGCCTGCGCCTGCAAATGGGAAGAAGCCGAACAAATTACAAAGTAATCTGCAATAATCGTAAGCCCCCCGATATCGAGGACTTCAATGTCACTTGCCTTTTTATCATACAAGGTTTTGGCAAAATAAACCGCTGTTTCTTTCGGTTCCAATATTTGTTCCTCCGTTTCGTACTTCTATTCTATTTATTATATCTCACTTTTTGGGGTTTGTCTACATTTTTTTCACAAAATTCCTTCTTATTTGCATGCCTTCAAAAAAAGATTTGACTTTTTTATTTTTCTATTGTAAAATATTGGAAGAGGTGGTAAAAATTGAAAGTTAATAAGCAGAACAAACGTCTCCTACTCTTTGGTCTTTTTCTACTCGCAAGCATGCTTTTCGAGCTATGCGTTGGATACAATTTCTATATAGACGGGCACTTCATCGGCACGGTACGTACCCCGTCCGAGGCCGGAACCATTTTGGAAATTCTGGCGTCCGATGCCAAAAAAGCCTCCGCCTCTTCGCTGTATCCCCGTTTTGTGGCCGGCGAAAGCTTTAGCTCTGCCGCCGATATTTTAAAAAATGCCGAGGCCGCCTCGGGCATTCAAACGGAAATCGTCACAAATACAGTTTCCGTTCCCTTCCCCACAGAAACAGTAGAAGATGCAAGCCTTTTTCTGGGCGAGAGCACCGTGCAAACGGAAGGTGTGCCGGGCGTACGCACCGTGGTACGGCAAATTAAAAAGCAGGATGGCGAAGTTCTCTCGGAAGAAATTCTTTCAGACACCGTCACTATCGAACCTGTATGTGCCCTCCTCTCAGTAGGCACAAAGCCGAAACCGCCCGGTATCGGGAGCGGTGAATTTTGCCTTCCGCTTTCCGAAATTTCCGTTTCTTCCCCGTTTGGCACGCGTGGCGCGAAAATGCACGAAGGGATAGACCTTGCCGCCATGGAAGGCACACCTATTTTTGCCGCCGACAGCGGTACTGTAACGTTTAGTGGCGTTTGCGAAGGCTACGGCAATCTCATCATTTTAGACCACCAAAACGGCTATTCCACCTATTATGCCCATTGCAGCGTGCTGTATGCCGCCACTGGGGCGACGCCGCAAAAAGGCGAAGTGATTGCCGAGGTGGGCAGCACCGGCAAAAGCACCGGTCCGCATCTCCACTTTGAAATTCGAAAGGAGAACATCCCACAAAATCCTACCTCTTTTTGGGGAAATAGCGCGATATAATTCTTGACAATACTTCCTCTTTGTGATACGCTTTTGGAGAAGGGATTTTCTTCCTCTTCGACATGCAAACCGCCTCGTGTTTTCGGCCACACCGAGGGATTTGCAAGTACAAAAGTGAAAAAGCAGGAGGTTTTTAGTATGTATTATGATCACCACACCACGGACCCCACTCCGTTCCTTGTCGTTTCTTTGATTTTAGGTCTTCTTCTGACCATCGCGATTTGTATTTTTATTTTGCCGGAAAAAAGACGTGCAAGTCTTTCCCCGTTTTTCCGTGTGCTTGCCGATATCTTTAATTTCAAGCAGCTGCTCCTTGAGGGTATTCTGCGCTTTCTGTATGTTTTAAGTACACTCACCGCCATTTTGTTTGGTTTCTTCATGCTCTTTATGGAAATCTACGGCGAATCTCTTGCAGGCGCAGGACTTGCCTTGATGCTTTTGGGGCCGATTGTGATTCGTATCGTATACGAATTTTCGATTTTGATGCTTCTCCTTTTAAAGAATGTAATTGATATTAACAAAAAGACAGGTGCCGTACCTTCTGCACCCGTACCGGCAGCGCCGCCCGCACCCCTCTGCCCCGGTTGTGGCAAAGCGCTTGAAGACGAAGCTGCCCTGTTCTGTACGCATTGCGGCTACAAACTGCACGAATAAGCGAAATTTGGGCCGAATATACAAAAGACCGCGAGACATGCCCGCGTTCTTTTTCATTTCATCTTCGGTTTAAAGCATACCGCCGCCAAAAAGCCAAATAGAACTGCGGCGCTAATGCCACCGGCAGCCGCCGTGAGGCCGCCCGACAAAATACCCGCGAGGCCTTTCTCCGAAACGGCCTCTATGACGCCACGGCAAAGCGTATACCCAAACCCCGTAATCGGGACAGTTGCGCCGGCGCCGGCAAATTCGCGCAAAGGTTCATACACGCCGATAAGCGTTAAAAACACGCCCACGCATACAAAGGTAACTAAAATACGGGCCGGCGTAAGCTTTGTTTTGTCAATTAAAATCTGACCGATGGCGCAAATCAAGCCGCCCACCCAAAATGCATGTAAATATTCCATGCTATCTTCCTCTCGTTTTTTTAGTAGTCTTCGAAATTCTGCGAAAAAATATGCACAGCAAATATTGACATTTGTATAAATACGCGGTATACTGATGAAAATGAAAATGTTTCTCAAATTCAAAAGGAGTTTTCTATGGCGTACACAACAAAACAGCGAACGAAGCTTTCCCGCTTTTTGGAAGCGCGAAAAGCGCAGCATATTTCCATGCGCGAAATCTTGGAATTTGCAAAAGAGGAAGGCATTGGCACCGCTACGGTATATCGGTTTTTAGATGGTCTCGTAGAAGAAGGCAAGCTTTGCAAATTCACCACCGAAGCGAAAGAAGACGGTGCGTGTTTTGAGTGGCACGATACCCCATGCGCCCTATATCATTTCGTATGCAGCGATTGTGGAAAGTGCTTTCATGTGGACTGCCCGAATCTTTCTGCCATAGATACACATATCGAGAAGGAGCACGGCTTTATCGTAAACCTTTCCAAAACGGTTTTCCGCGGCCGCTGTAAGGCATGCGCCGGAAAGGAGACCGTATGAAAAAGTTGCTTCTCCCCCTTCTTCTCCTCACCGTATTTTTAGGCGGTTGCGGCACACAGGCTGCGAAGCCTGAAAGGCTGCAAATTGTGGCGTCTCTTTTCCCGCAATACGATTTTGCGCGAGAAATCTGCGGCGACCGCGCTGAAATTTCTCTTCTTCTGCCCTTTGGTACGGACAGCCACTCCTATGCGCCGACGCCTTCGGACATGGTACGTATCGGTTCTTGCGATGTATTTCTGTACACGGGAGACGCGATGGAGCCTTGGGCAGCGCGACTTTCTGAAAGCGCCGGTGCCGCTTTGACGGATGTTTCAAAGGGTGTTCGTCTTTTAGACGGCGGCGACATACACACGCACACGTATCAGCACCAAGCCGCCGCGGATACCGACCCCCATATCTGGACAAACCCGCAAAATGCTATCATAATGGTGCAAAATATTTGCGATGCCGTATGCGCAAAAGACCCCGAAAATGCTGCTTTTTACAAAGAAAATACGGCGCGGTATATAGAGAAGCTGGTGGCGCTGGATGGGGAAATTGAGCAAATTGTTTCTGAAGGAAAACGACGCCTAATTGTGTTTGGCGGACATTTTGCGGCGCGGTATTTTACAGAACGGTACGGTCTTTCCCATCTTTCGGCCCTAGATTCCTGCTCGCACGAAACAGACCCCTCGCCGAAAACGCTGGTGCACATCATCACCGAAATGCGGCGAGAGAATATTCCGGTTGTATTTTACGAAGAGCTTTCCACGCCGCGCACAGCGCGCATTCTCGCGGATGAAACAGACGCCGCGCTTCTTCTTTTCCATTCCTGCCACAACCTTTCCAAGGAAGAAAGCGACGAAACGTATCTTTCACTCATGCAAAAAAATGCAGAAAATTTGAAGATAGGACTGAACTAGAATGATACTCTCCGTAAAAGACCTCTCTGTTTCCTACGATGAAACAGTGCTCGAAAATATTTCTTTCCGTGTAAATGATGGCGAATTTTTGTGCATCATCGGGCAAAACGGCGGCGGTAAATCCACGCTCTGCAAGGCCATTTTAGGGCTTGTGCCCGTCTCGGGCGGTCATGTAACGACACGCGAAGGGCTTCGGATCGGCTATGTGCCGCAGGAATGTCCCCCGGAAAAGTTTCCGGCTTCCGCAGAAGAAATTGTGCGGATGGGTGTGCGGTCGCATCGGCCGTTTCTTTCGAAAAGCGAAAAGGCGCGCGTTCTTGAAAACATGCGGCTTCTCGGCATTTCAGAGCTTCGAAAAAAGAATTTTGAAACCCTTTCCGGCGGACAAAAGCGGCGCGTGTTCATTGCGCGTGCGCTCACCGCGTCTGACGGCGTTCTTCTTTTAGACGAGCCTGCAAGCGGTCTCGACCCCCTCGCGCTTTCCGAGCTCTATACGCTTTTAAAAACACTTTGCCGCCGAGACGGTGTTACCGTTATTATGGTTTCGCATGATATGGGAGCCGCCTTATCTTCGGCGGACAAGCTTTTATATCTCGACAAAACCCTTCGCTTTTTCGGGACGCCTTCCGCTTTCCTCGAAAGCGAGGACGGGAAACGCTTCTTAGGAGGTGAGGCCAATGTCTAATCTTGTATCCCTCTTTTCGTATCCCTTCATGCAGCGTGCACTTTTTGTGGGACTTTTAGTGTCGCCCGCGGCGGCTCTACTCGGAGTTACGCTTGTGCTTCGCCGTTTTTCTATGATTGGGGACGGTCTTTCACACGTAGGCTTTGGGGCGCTTTCGCTCGCGCTTGCCTTGTCCGTAGCGCCGCTTCCCGTGGCGCTCCCGATTGTGACGGCTGCCGCCTTCTTTCTTCTTCGTATGCAGGACAAAAGCCTTCTCGGCGGCGATGCCGGCATTGCACTCGTTTCCTCCTCCGCGCTCGCCCTTGGGGTTGTGATTACGTCTCTTTCAAACGGCACGAGCACGGATGTATACGACCTACTGTTCGGCAGTATTCTCTCGATGGAAAATGCGGATGTATTTCTTTGCCTTGGTCTTTCGGCGGCGGTGCTATTCGTGTTTCTATTTTGCTACCGCAGTATTTTCGCCATTACCTTTGATGAGGATTTTGCCCATACGAAAGGCGTGCCGGTGCCGTTTTACAAAGGCCTTATCGCGCTACTGACGGCCGTGACGATTGTGGTGGGCATGCGTATTATGGGGGCAATGCTCATTTCAAGCCTTATTATCTTCCCCGCGCTTTCCTCTATGCAGCTTTTCAGGACTTTTCGCTCGGTCACCGTATGTGCGGCCATCGTTTCCGTTTTTGCATTTACGGCAGGTCTTCTTGCGTCTTTTTGGTTTTCGCTTCCGACAGGCGCCAGCATCGTGCTTGCAAATCTTGCGATTTTTCTCGT
Organism: Clostridia bacterium; assembly: GCA_045578225.1. Lineage (GTDB taxonomy): Bacteria > Bacillota > Clostridia > UMGS1883 > UMGS1540 > SIG447. The sequence goes on from JAZNJV010000028.1 coordinate 21,959, forward strand.
CTTTACACTACTGAAAAAATTACGATAAGGAGAACTGAATATGGATAAAAAAGAAATAGCAACGACTGCATTTTGCAAGGGGTGCAACTGCTGTCAGTCGGTTGTGGCTGCTTTTCAAAAAGAAACCGGCATTTCAGAAGCGGAACTTCTTCGTCTCGCCTCCTCTTTCGGCGCCGGCATTGGCGGCCTTTTAGAGGTTTGTGGCGCGGTGAGTGGCATGTGCATGGTGCTCGGCGCCGCGAAAGGATACGGCGAAAATCCCTCGCCCGCGGAAAAATCCCTGCATTATGCGCGCATTCGGGAAGCCGCGGCTCGTTTTACGGATAGATACGGAAGTCTACTCTGCCGCGACCTTAAAAAAGAGGATACTCGCGTTTCCTGCAAAGAACTTGTGGCGTTTGCGGCAGGCATTACGGAAGAATTTTTACAAAACTAACGCTTTGGGAGGTATTGTATGCGATATACATATAAAACAGAGGGCACATGTGCCCGTGCCATTCATTTTGACCTTGACGGGGAAATTGTACGTAACATTCAGTTTGACGGCGGCTGCAACGGCAATTTAAAGGCTATTGCACGCCTTGTGGACGGGTGGACGGCCTCCGCCATTTCGGAAAAACTCCGCGGCAACCGTTGTGGCTACAAAAACACCTCGTGTGCCGACCAGCTGGCAAGGGCGCTCGAGGCCGCCCTCGCCCAAAAGTAATATACTTTTTTTGTAAAAAGTCTTGCTTTTTCGCTTTTGGTGTGCTATAATGGGTACTCGTAAAGCGAATACGCCGATGTGATGGAATTGGCAGACGTGACGGACTCAAAATCCGTTGGTAGCGATACCGTGTGGGTTCGAGTCCCACCATCGGCACCAAAAGGACGGTTTTTTTAAACCGTCTTTTGTTTTGCTCAAATTACCCGAAAACCCCGTAAAACTGCGCTTTGTAGCGCATGGAAAAATATGGTAAAATTCGTTTGAGGCAATTAAAAGTCGTTTCATA
>JAZNJV010000029.1:0-2167 GCA_045578225.1 Clostridia bacterium
CTCTCGGTGCAGTACGCATAGAAGAGGCTTCGGGACTGTCTTTTCGAAGATGTACCGCCGCGGAGGAAGAAATGTATAGGGCTATAAACGAGGGACTGTACCAAAAGGCGCTTTGCCCCGCAGGCGTGAAATTTTCCTTTAGAACAGACAGCAAAACCCTGAAACTGAAAATTAAGACCGAGAGCATTCCTGCCCTTCGGCAGTATTTTGCCGTGGACGTTGTGGTAGATGACACGCTTTTAGGAAGTCTTGACAATTTCTCGCATATGGAAATGCCGCGTGACTATGTGAAAACGGCGAATTTGCAAAGTGTTTTACGCTTTCAGACGGCATAAAGCATGTAGTGGTGCACCTTCCGTGGTCGGTCAAAACATGGATAGAAGAAATTTCGCTGGATGACGGTGCGTTTGTCGAAGCTGTGCGCCCCAAAAAGAAGCTCATGGCGTTTGGTGATTCCATAACGCAGGGATTTGATGCTTTGCACCCCGCAAAGCGCTACGTGGCAACGCTTTGCGAAAGCTTTTTCTCCCTTTTGGCGAAGAAGTATACAGAATCGAAAATCTTTGCCCTCTCTCCGCTTTGGCGAAGCGACAAGGATGAAAAAAGAGCCTTTGGCGCTTTTGAAGATGTGGAGAAGGACATACGCGAAGCGGTAGAAAACATCCCGAATATTACTTTCATTTCCGGATTTGACCTAATTCCGCACGATATACAGTTCTTTGCGGACTATGGCCTGCATCCGAATGACGAGAGGTTTGCACACTTTGCCGGCAATGTATACCCCATACAGACGATAGGGTAAAATTACTGTTGACAAACGGCGTTCTTTGGGCTATAATAAAGCTGATACTGAGATTTGGAGACGTATCAAAATAAACTGAAGGTTTATTTTGGTGCGTCTTTTTTGTGTTTTAAGGAGGAAAAAAGATGTACGATGTAGCCATAATAGGTGGCGGTGTAGTGGGCGCGATGATTGCCAGAACCCTTTCGGCGTATGCAGTTTCCATTTGCCTTTTGGAAAAGGAAAATGATGTCTGCATGGGTGCCACAAAGGCAAACTCTGCCATTGTGCACGCAGGGTTCGATGCAAAACCGGGCACGCTGAAAGCGCGCCTCAATGTAGAAGGCGCCGCGATGATGCCAAAAGTAGCAAAGGAACTCGGGGTAAAGTACAAAAATAACGGTTCACTCGTTATCGGCTTTACGGACGAAGACCGCAAAGCGATAGAGGAACTTCTGGAAAGAGGTAAAGAAAACGGCGTTTCGGGACTCCGCATTCTCGAAAAAGAGGAACTTTCGCGCATGGAGCCAAATCTCTCGAAAAACGTACTTTGCGCACTCGAAGCGCCAAGTGCCGGTATCGTTTGCCCGTATCAGCTTACCGTGGCGGCAATCGGAAATGCCATGGATAACGGTGCAGACCTGAAAACAAATTTTGTGGTTTCCGCTATCCGCGAAATAGACGGTGGCTATGAAATCTTGTCCGAAAAAGGCAAGATACAGGCGCGTTTCGTTGTAAACGCCGCAGGCCTATATGCGGATGCAATCGCGCGCATGGTAGGCGATGATTCTTTCACCATTACGCCGCGCCGAGGCGAATATATTCTGCTCGACAAGGATTGCGGAAGCCTTGTATCCCATACCGTTTTTCGTACGCCCTCCAAAATGGGGAAGGGCATTTTGGTAAGTCCTACGGTGGACGGAAATCTTCTGACGGGTCCCACTTCCGAGGATATCGAGGACAAGGAAGATAAGAAAACAACGCCCGAAGGCTTTGCAAAAGTTATAAAAGAGGCACAGGAAAATATAGAAGGCATCCCGTTTGGTAAGACGATTACTTCTTTCTGCGGTTTGCGTGCCGCCGGAGATACAGGCGATTTCATTATCCGCACAGGAAAAAAAGGCTTTGTAAATGCAGCGGGCATCGAATCCCCCGGTCTTTCCGCGTCCCCTGCCATTGCGCTTATGGTGCGCGATATTCTCATGACGGAAGGCCTTGTCCTTTCTGAAAAAGAAGGGTATGTCCCCACGAGAAAATCCATGGACCGCTTCCGCGAAGCAAGTTTCGAGGAGAAAAATCGCATGATAAAAGAAAACAAAGCATATGGCCGCGTTATCTGTCGATGCGAAGGCGTTACAGAGGGAGAAATAAGTCGGATCGTAGCCA